>NZ_CAWNIB010000267.1:0-19505 GCF_963874405.1 Vibrio sp. V08_P9A1T1 | reverse complement strand
AATTAATTCTGACGAATTGTTGTGATTCGGTTCGCAATCTGGATCTTTATTCATCTTCAATTGAAAATCTGCTGGTGAAATTGCCTAGAAATCAGTTTTTACTTCCAATTTTCATCATCATTTTGCCTCTTTTTTTCTATTGAGAAGTAAGGTTTGTAATATGCAGTGAGTAAGGCGTACCAGAGTAATGGATGCTTGAGGTTAACATTGATTAAATTTAACTAGTCATAACTCTGGATGCATCAATGGGGTGGTTGTTCCGTTGATGGTCATGGAAATATAGTGATAAAAAAGCCTGCAGAGTGCAGGCTTAATGGTGTTGATGTACTTAGAGTGATGTCAGTAGCTTTTGCAATTTATCGCGCTGCGCTTCGATGTGAGAGCGTTCAGGGCCGTGCTCCTGACAATGATCAAGAATGTAATCTAACGAATTAAGAACGGTACGCCAGCGAGGTGTTTTAGGCAGTGTCTCGATACGTAAGTACTTGTCTAGTGTCCGAGTCTGTAATGTGCTTCTATCGAGATACACTCGCCATAGCCCACTCTGCTCTGCAAAGGTAAACTTGCTTTGGTTACTGACCCGTTCCCAGTAATCTAAAGCACTGGTCATTGCTTCAACCAGTACTTCGCGCATTAAATCTTGCTTAGATTGACTCTCTCCCGATACTTTGTCGGCGATACGAGTGAACTCGCCACCGAGTTCTTTGAGCTGCTGCAGTTTTTCTTTATCGCCTTCAAATGCGTAACTGGATAGCGCTTCAATAGCGGTTTCAAGGTTATTGATACGCGCTGCATTGATGTTTCCACCCACGTTAAAGATGTACATAGCCTGCAACCCAGAGCCATCCGGTAGTCGTAACACATCAGCAGACATATGTTGACGTGTATCTTCGACATAGATATCGATATTACCGCAGTAATGCTCTTGCTCGACGACTAAGTATTTAGGAGCGATGAGTTCTTCCGCATTTGAGCGCTTTAGTTGTTCTTGGCTGCGCTTAAATAACCGAGCAGCCGCTTCGTTCGCAAAGCGGATTTTATGATCGTCTCGAATGCAAATAATGGCCTCAGGAGCGGATTCAAGCTGCTCTAGTAGACGGCCTTGGGTTTCCAATAAACTGGCCTCTACCATTGCTCTATGCTTCAGCTCTTGTTGCAGTTGGTTGTTCTCAATACGTCTTTGTTCAGCTTTGCTGGCCGTTAAATGCGCCGTAATACGTGCAGCGAGCTCTTGCTTATTAAAAGGTTTCGATAAGTAATCGTTCGCTCCCGCTGCAAAACCACGAACTCTATCGTCAGTTTGATTTAATGCCGTCAACATAATGATAGGTAGCTCGGCATGATCGTATGTTTCTCTTAACTTTTCACAGACTTGGTAGCCGCTTAATCCTGGCATCATAATGTCGAGCAGTAGAAGTTCCGGTTTTTCTTTTTCGACCGCGCTAATGACTTCATTGCCATCTTTAGCGGTGCGGACTTGATAGCCTTCTAAACGTAGGAAGCTGTCTAGGACACGCAGATTGACGGGTTCATCATCTGCTATCAGTAGCACTGGGCCTTCTTTATTTTCAGGTAGTGAATGCATTTCAGGCAGTTCAATGTCTGAAATGGTCGGAGATTGGAAATGGCCAGCTTCCATATAGCTTGTCGACTCAATTTCCGCTTTTGATGCTAATGGTAAGGTAAAGCTGAATGTCGTACCGACCATAGGTTGGCTACTGACATAAAGCGTTCCTTGCATTAATTCGATCAATTGACGGCTGATCGAAAGGCCCAAGCCTGCGCCTTGTCGATAACGACTAGCATCTTGCCCTGCTTGAATCAGTGGCTCGAAGATGTGTTCAAGTTGTTCAGCAGGAATGCCTTGCCCCGTATCGACAACTTGGACACGAATCTTGTCATCAACCACATTGGCTGAAATGACAATTTTCCCTTCAGTCGTATATTTAATGGCGTTTCCTACAAGGTTATAAAGCACTTGCTCTAATCGTTGTGGATCGGCAGAGACCCAAATGCATTCATCAGGGATTTGGTTTATTACGCGAATGGGCTTTTTGTTGAGTAGATGGTTAGACAGCTCTAACACTAAGCGTGTTGCGCCGGATAGATCAACAGCACACTGTTTGATATCCAAGCTGCCATAGCGCATTTTATGGTAATCGAGTAAGTCATCGACCAAGTTTGTCAGCCGTTGTCCACTGCTGATGATTATGCCTAATTGATAACGATGATCGGCGGTGATAGTTCCACTTGACCCAGAGATCAGTGCTTCTGCAATACCGACCATACCGTGCAGCGGTGTTCTTAATTCATGTGACGTTGTGGCTAGGAATTCATCTTTTAGTTTGTTAGCGAGATGCAACTCATCGTTCTGTTTGCGGATTAATTGAATGTTGCTTTCGAGCTCTTTATTTTGCGCTTTAATCAGCTGCATTTTTTCTCGGATTGAACGCTGCATACGCTCAAAACTCACTGCGAGTCGACCAATCTCATCTTTACGATCGGTATTGATAACATTTTCATCTAAATC
Source organism: Vibrio sp. V08_P9A1T1 (assembly GCF_963874405.1). Classification (NCBI taxonomy): domain Bacteria; kingdom Pseudomonadati; phylum Pseudomonadota; class Gammaproteobacteria; order Vibrionales; family Vibrionaceae; genus Vibrio; species Vibrio sp. V08_P9A1T1. The sequence goes on along the minus strand of NZ_CAWNIB010000267.1, from coordinate 16,975 downwards.
CCCAGCTGAGACTTTTTCTGCCGCCCAAGTGAGCTTCAGTAGGGGAGAGGTAATAAAATTAGAGAGATAATGTGAAGCGATGACGACTAAAATAATCGCGGTTAGCATGGCGAAAATAAATAACTTCTCAAGCTGATGAACTCGCGCATAAGCCTCTTTTTCTGGTATCTCTACGACCAAGGCCCAATTGATGTTTTTGTTTGCAACAGGTGCATAGGCGGCAATGGTTTTCTCATTCAATGTATTGGTGTAAGTACCAACGGCACTCAATCCAGAAAGCGCAAGATTGATCACTTTTTGACTAGTCTCGATTTCTTGCTGCGTGTAAGAGAGTATTCGAGAATGATGATCTTGCCCGACGAGTAAAGTCCTTATTTGCGATGTCGCATTGGTGTCAGCAACGAGCTTTGTGATGCCATTGTTTGGTAGGCGGAACATGGCGTAGCTGTGCAGGTAGCCCTGTTGAATAATGGGCGCGCCAAGCCAAGCAACTGATTGCCCTTCTTGTTGTGAAAAATCAGAAATAATGACTGGTGTATATTCTTCATTGATTTTTCGTTGTTCGCCAACTTGCTGCTCTAACTGACGGAATGTTTTACCCAGATTGCTATCTTTGTATTTTCCGGTCAGTAAATTCGTCCCATAGTTGTCGTGCTTATAAACGGAATAAACGACATCACCATCGAGATCCACCAGTAAAATATCGTCAAAATCAGAACGTTTAAGCAGTTCTAAATACGCCCAATGATAGCGTTTGTGCAGTAGGCGATACCGTTCACTGCCTACATAGCTGCTCGATTGTGGCAATATTGACGTTTTTATCTGATCACCAGAACCAGGAATATAACGCTGCTGGGCATGCTCACGAGCTTGATCAATATCCAGACCAAGTCTTTGGAACGCATTGACTAAGCCGTAAAAGCGCCCCCCACTAGCATAAGCTAACTCTGAACGGACAAACCCCATCACTTCTGATTCTTTGGCCGTGAGGTAATCGAGAACTTGCTGTTGCTTAGTGTCTCTGACTGACAATAAGTGAGACGTGCTTTGTTCTTGAAGATCTTTAGTGTGTGATTGCAGAAAAAAAATGGCAGTCACAGTTAAAGGCGTGATGCTCAAAACGAGAAAAGCCAGCATAAGAGTATTTTGCAGGCGCTTAAATTTTTGCTTACGAGAGAACCTAAACATAGAAAAAGGCATTACTTTCCGTGAGGCTTTAACGGCATGAGGTAGTCGTTAAAGTGAATGAAAAAAACAAAGAAAACCTAAAGTGACGAAATTAACGAGTTTTTTTACTTTGACAAGTAAGTCCTGTGGAAAGCGTGGTCACTAACGCAAAATTCGTAAAAATCATCCAGTTTAGTGACCAATTGAGAGTAGATTACACTTATTGTTGCGACTTTTGTAATGTTTTTTTTGCGTGGTAAATGATGAATTTGTTAGTCTTATTTAACACCTCGCAATGACCATAAGCCTGTTCAATCAGCGGGGTATATTTAAGAAAACTGTTGGCCACAATAAAAAGTTCGCCTTTCACGGTTTGATGGCTTGGTGCGTTAGCCAGTAAGGCTTCTGTCGCACTATAGCTGGTCTCTAATCCGGAGTGGAAAGGGGGGTTTGAGACGATAAATTGATAATCTTTAGCGGTATCTGAGTAGACATCAGAGGCAAATACATTCCCTGATATGTTATTCGCTATCAAGGTTGCTTTGGTTGATTCAATCGCAAGCGCGCTGATATCGCACAGTTCAATCTTGATATCTGGGTTTAATGTGGCCATTACTGTACCCAACACACCAGCACCACAACCAAAGTCGAGAACTTTTCCTCTCAGTTTAGGCAGTGTATCGAGTAACAGCTGGCTGCCGAGGTCAAACTCGCCATGACTAAATACGCCAGGTAAACTTTTTACAATCAGTGCGTGTTGCTGATACTGCACCTGATAAGTTTTGAACCAGCCTGCAATTTGGAAGCTTGGTGGCTGCTGAGTGCATTGCCCCCAATAGAACGAACAGCGTCGAGCTGAATCATACTTTTTAACCACCCCATAAGCTGCAAACATTTTTTCAATGCTTTTTATGCCCGATCGGTTTTCACCCACGACCACAATCTCAGTCTCTTTGCCCAGTTTGGCCAACAGCATCGCAAGCAGATATTCAGCTTCCTGCTTCGCTTTGGGCCAGTAAAGCAGAATCATGTCAGCATCGGTTTTTTGCTCAAATTGAGCGCCAAAATGACATGTAATTTGCGAATAGGATTCGAGTTGGCGGTAGTAACCATAATGAGTGGTGAACACCGAAACAGAGCGACAATGATTAGCTAACTCTACAGGAAATAAATCCTCCGCTTCTCCAGCCACTAAAAGATGTTTTCCTTCGAAATAAGCAAGCTGACGCTGGGCAATTTGACTTGGTGCGGTGTAACTGGACATAGTAGGCTCTGCGCTAAAAAAGAGGGGCAGATTCTCGCACAGTCTGCCCCTTGCTTCTAGCTTGATCGTCAGTAAGTCAAAAGTTAGCTATTATCTTGTTGATTGAGAAAACCTTTAAACTCTTCCTCATAAATATTAAACAGCACCATAGTGATGGCAAAAATGAGTGGGCCGTAAATTAACCCAATCAGGCCAAACAGCTGAATACCACCGAGCAGAGAGAAGAAGATCATTAAGGTGTTCATGCCCGCGCTCCCTTGCATTAAAAAGGGCCGCAATAAATTATCAATTGAGCCAACAACTATAACGCTCCAGAGGGCCAAGAATATGCCCCATGTGCTATCTCCGGTTAGAAAGAGATAAATAGTGGCTGGAATCCATATCAGAGCAGTACCGACAACCGGAATAAACGAAGCAAACCCCATCATGGTGCCCCAAAATAACCCAGGGAAACCGGCGAGCCACATACCAAACCCACCCGCAAAGCCTTGCGCTATTGCGGTTAAAAATGACCCCATGACAGCCGATTTGGAGACTTGCTCAATTTCGCAGAGCAACCTGTCTTCTTGACTACGCGACAATGGCAAGATGTGCCTAAGAGCGCTGATGAGCTTATCGTGATCACGGAGTAGGAAAAACAACACGAACAGCATTAAGAAGAAATCCATCAAAAAACTGGTCGCATCACCCAGCACTTTTGCGCTAATACTGACCAAGTTGGTGCCAAATGAACTGGCAAATTGCCCCACTTTTTGTGCGATTTGTTGTGGCTGAATTTCATCAAAGGGCAAATATTGATTCGCAATGGCGAGTCCTTTGACAATCCAAGGATGAGCAAAGGCGGTTTGAATGCCACCATGAGTGACCCATTGGTACATGTTCTGAGAAAATACCGACCCTTGCTGCACAATAGCAGCAAAGACAAACAGCAGTGGAATCACAATAATAAACGTCAAAATAATACACGAGAGAAACGAGGCGGTATTTTTGTATTTGGGGATTTTTCGTTCGAGCCACTCATGAATGGGAAACATCAATAACGAGATGATGAAAGCCATCACAATCGAGTTGATATAAGGTGCAATCAACAGATAACAAGCAATAGCCGCAGCGACAAGTGCCGCAATGAGCACCCAGTGGCTAGAGGTGATTTTCACTTTTTCTGACACGTTGTTAATCCAACCTTGTAAAGTAATAGGGTTATAATGACTGCAAATCAGCGTGTTATCAATGAGGAACTGATGAGATGGGATGTTGTGATAATGAAAAAGGGTGTCAAAACCAGCATAAAAAAAAGTTGAAGCTACCGTGGTTTGCCATCAGCATGATGGCGTTGGTCGTTTTAGTGATTTATTACTGGCAATGATAGCTTGCTTATTGAGTCTGAAATGAATAAAGGGCTGATCTACAGCCCTTTATAATTATGATGAGTCTGCCTAATGGTGCTTATTCCGCTTGAGCTGCCATCATCGCAAAGCAGCGATCGGCCGCTTCTAATGTCGCTTCAATTTCTTTGGAACCATGCGCCAAAGAGGTAAAACTTGCTTCAAAAGCTGAAGGCGCTAAATAGACACCATGATCGAGCATCAAATGGAAGAAGCGCTTGAAACGTTCAACATCACATTTTGCGACTTCTTCATAACAGGTGACGCGTTCTTGATCGGTAAAAAAGAAGCCGAACATGCCACCAACTTGGTTGACCAGCAAAGGAATACCGTGTTTGTCTGCGAGTTCTTTGAATCCATCAGCCAATTGCTTTGTTTTGGCCGCGAGACGTTTTTCATTGCCTTCTTCTTTTAGAAGCGTCAAGCAGGCATAACCCGCAGCCATAGCCACAGGGTTACCTGATAGCGTACCAGCTTGGTACACCGGGCCCGTTGGAGCGATGTATTGCATCACATCACGGCGTCCACCAAAAGCGCCAACAGGCATACCACCGCCAATCACTTTCCCCAGTGTTGTTAAGTCTGGTTTGATGTTGTAGTAAGCCTGTGCACCACCTAGTGCAACACGAAACCCTGTCATTACTTCATCAAAGATCAGCAGAGCGCCTTCTTGGTCACAAATCTCACGTAAGCCTTCATGGAACCCTTCTACTGGTGGAATGCAGTTCATATTGCCCGCGACTGGTTCGACGATAATGCAGGCTATTTGGTCTTTATTGGCCGCGAACAATTCACGTACAGATTCTAAATCATTAAAAGTGGCGGTCAGTGTATGTTTAGCAAAATCAGCAGGCACACCAGGAGAGCTTGGTTGGCCTAATGTTAAGGCGCCAGAGCCTGCTTTTACTAGCAAACTGTCCGCATGACCGTGATAGCAGCCTTCAAATTTTAAAATTTTATCGCGCCCAGTGAATCCACGAGCTAAACGAATGGCGCTCATCGTCGCTTCGGTACCGGAACTGACCATACGCAACTGTTCCATTGATGGAACCAGCTCAGAAACTAATTCTGCCATATCGATTTCCATCTCGGTCGGCGCACCAAAACTGAGACCGCGCTGCGCTGCGCCTATCACGGCTTCACGAATGACCGCATGGTTGTGGCCTAGTATCATTGGCCCCCAAGAGCCGACATAATCAATATAAGCTTTGCCATCAGCATCAAAAATCAACGGGCCGTCTGCGCGGTCGATAAAAATCGGCGAGCCACCAACTCCGTTAAAAGCACGTACAGGAGAGTTAACTCCACCGGGGATTGCACGTTGTGCCTTTTGATAAAGCTCTGCTGATTTGGTCATGGATTTATCCTCTTCTGCTTGTTCGGACCAGTTGGTGTCGCATTGTATACCCAAACTCACCAAAGACACTTTTTTTCACTCATTTTCTGAGCTCATTCACAGCCAAATAAGCGCCGTATAGTGTACAACTCACGCGACAGTGAGTGTTTTTTCAGTGCATAATGCCTCGATAGTTGGAGTTTTAGCTTAAGTGACGGTGAATACTTGAACGAATAGGTCAGGTATTAGATAATCATTGCATTATTAAAAAAGAATCACCTTTACAGGCATAAGTTAAGCATAATAAGTCTGACAGGTATTAACACGAGTGAGAGAGGCCATCGTGAGTGAAGTAAATGTACCATTGTCATTTTCTGATACTGCAGCACAACGCGTAAAAATGTTGATTGCTGAAGAAGAGAATCCAGCGCTAAAACTGCGCGTTTATATTACTGGTGGTGGTTGTAGCGGTTTTCAATATGGGTTTACCTTTGATGAAAATGTAAACGATGGCGATACCACAATAGTTAATAGTGGCGTGACATTAGTGGTTGACCCGATGAGCTTACAATATTTGATAGGTGGCATTGTCGATTACACAGAAGGCCTAGAAGGCTCTCGTTTTTTTGTCAATAATCCTAATGCAACAACAACATGCGGTTGTGGTGCATCATTTAGTGTTTAACTAAAAAAGGTTCGATGCACAATTAATCTACTGTAGCTAATTAAGCTTAATAGCCCTACGTATTTGGATGTTATGTAGGGCTTTGCCTTAACCTTAAGAAGGCAAGAACATAATAAAGGATTATTTATGCCTGATACCAAAATCAGCCGTTCATCTATTGGCCGCTTTTTTTCGCAACGACCTTGGCTACTCTCGACGATTTTTATCCTACTTCTCTGTTTTTGGTTAGGTTTTGGGGCATTGAAAGCGGAAGAGCCCCGGCAAACTGCCAATGACACCATTCCTCTTGCGAAAGTTATTTACCAATCTTTTGAGGCTGAATCGACCGATAAGCATATCGATCTTTACGGTCGGACCGCACCTAATCGTCAAGCTAAAATTGGTGCTGAAATCGCAGGAAAAATTACTCAGATATCGATAGCAAAAGGACAGCCTGTCAATAAAGGACAACAGATCGTCTTAATCGATCAAGCTGATCTAGCGGCTCAATTAGAGAGTGCGCAAGCCTTGTTCAAACTCAAACAAAAAGAATTCAGTGCCGCTGAGTCGTTAAAAAATCGAGGTTTGCAAGGCGAAGTGGCCTTTGCTTCGGCGCAAGCCGCTTTAGCGGAAGCCAGCGCTGTGCAAAGTCGTGCCCAATTGGCTTTACGTAATACGTCAGTTGTGGCTCCCTTCGATGGCATTGTTGAAGACATATTGATAGAAAAAGGCGATTTTGTCGGAGTAGGTGACCCGATGGTCACCTTTATTGATCTCAGCAAATTAGTGATAGAAGCGGATGTCAGCGAACGACACATCCAAAAAATCAAACAAGACCAAATTGCTCGTGTACGTTTTATCGATGGTTCTATTGTCGATGGCAAGGTTCGTTATATTTCTCGCGTCTCATCGCCTACCACCAACACGTTTGCTATCGAAGTGGAATTAGACAATCCCAATCAAACGATCCCCGCGGGTGTGAGCGCTGAAGTGGAGATGAGTTTGGAAACACAACTGGCGGTGAAAATTACGCCTGCCATGCTTGCGCTTGATGATCAAGGAAATTTAGGCGTTAAAACTCTGCAGCAAGATCGTGTTCGCTTCATCCCCATTCAATTGGTAAAAGCGGAGCAAGATGGTGTGTGGCTAACTGGGCTAGGGGAGACGGTGGATATTATCACCGTTGGGCAAGGTTTTGTTCGAGATGGTGATCAAGTGATTGCGGTCAAGAAACCTAACCACTCAGCGCAGTAGGGGGCGCCATGTTTTCTATTATTGATGCGGCGCTCTCTCGCTCGCGCACTATGTTATCGCTGCTGATTTTTATCTTGATCGCTGGCGTGGCGACCTATTTTTCGATCCCTAAAGAATCGAGCCCTGACATTACTATTCCTATTATTTATGTCTCCGTAAGTCATCAAGGCATATCACCGAGTGATGCTGAGCGCCTTATCGTGCGGCCCCTAGAGCAAGAAATGCGCTCTATTGAAGGCGTAAAAGAGATGACGTCGAATGCTTCCGAAGGGCATGCTTCTGTAGTTTTGGAGTTTAACGTTGGCGTTAACCTTGATAAAGCGATGGCGGATGTGAGAGATGCGGTCAATTTGGCCGAGCCGAAGCTACCCGCAGACAGCGATGAGCCGACCGTGAACGAAGTAACATTGGCATCAGAGCAACCGGTATTATCAGTGGTGCTTTATGGCACTTTACCAGAGCGAGCTATCGTACAAATTGCAAGGCAGTTGAGAGACAAATTAGAAAGCTACCGACAAGTATTAGAAGTTGATATCGCTGGCGATCGCGAAGATATTGTTGAGATCATTGTCGATCCCCTATTGATGGAAAGTTACGGACTCGATCAAGGCGATATCTATAACTTAATCGCACTGAATAATAAAGTCGTTGCGGCGGGTTTCGTCGATACGGGCTACGGACGTTTTTCCGTAAAGGTTCCTTCTGTTTTTGAATCCTTGAAAGATGTGTTAGAGCTTCCGGTGAAGGTTGATGGTAAGCAAGTAATCACCTTTGGCGATATCGCGACCGTCAGACGAGCATTTCGGGACCCCGAAAGCTTTGCTCGTTTAGATGGCAAATCGGCGGTGGTGTTGGACGTTAAAAAGCGTGCTGGTGAAAATATCATCGAAACCGTTGAGCTGGTAAAAACGGTAATGGGAGAGGCGCAAAAACGGGAAGATTGGCCAAGTAATTTGTTGGTGAAATACACGTGGGATGAGTCGAAAGACGTTGAAATCATGCTCAACGATCTACAAAACAATATTCTGTCGGCCATTATTTTAGTCGTGATCGTGATTATCGCTATTTTGGGAATGAGGACGGCGCTGCTGGTTGGTATCTCAATACCAGGCTCATTTTTGACCGGATTACTAGTCTTGTCGGTGTTTGGGCTAACCGTCAATATTGTCGTGTTATTTGCATTAATTATGGCGGTTGGCATGCTGGTTGATGGAGCCATAGTGGTAACTGAGTTTGCTGATCGGCGCATGCAAGAAGGTGTGCCGCGTAAAGAAGCGTATCGAGATGCAGCAAAACGGATGGCATGGCCGATTACCGCATCAACCGCTACCACTTTAGCCGCTTTTGCCCCTCTGCTTTTTTGGCCGGATATCACGGGTGAGTTTATGAAATACTTGCCTCTCACGCTTATCGCTACACTGGCTGCTTCACTGATTATGGCACTGCTTTTCGTACCTGTGCTAGGAGGCTTAATTGGCCGACCGCAACATGCTTCGGCTGCCAGTCAAGCACGGATGATTGCTTTACATGAAGGTGATTTTGCCCAAGCGACGGGCATCACCAAGCTCTATTATCACACGTTGGCCATTGCGATTCGTCACCCACTTAAAATACTGTTCAGTGCGATAGTGCTCGCGATTGTGATTGGTTTTGCTTATGCCAAAGCAGGGCTCGGTGCCGAATTCTTCCCAGAGGTGGATCCGCCTTATTTCACCGTTAAAGTTCGTTCTTATGGCGATCTTTCCATCCAAGAAAAAGACACCTTAATGCGAGAAATTGAGCAGGTGATGCTTGGCCATGAGGAATTTGAGAGCGTCTATACTCGAACGGGGGGAGAGGATGAAATTGGCCAGATTCAAATTACCCCTGTTGATTGGCAATATCGCCGCACCGTCAAAGCGATTATTGAAGAGCTCAAAAGCACCACGGATCAGTTTTCAGGGGTGGAAATCGAGTATAAATTTCCAGATGCAGGGCCACCGGTTGAGCATGATCTGGTGATTGAAATGTCGGCGCGTACTCCTGAAAATCTTAATGAGGCCGCTAAAATGGTCAGAAAGTGGGCTGATAACAATCCCGCGTTGACTAACATCAGTGACACCTCAAATAAAGAAGGGATTGACTGGCGAATTGATATTCGACGAGATGATGCCTCTCGATTTTCAGCCGATGCGACATTGGTAGGTAACACAGTGCAATTTGTGACTAATGGATTAAAAATTGGTGACTACTTGCCTGATGATGCAAACGAAGAGGTCGATATTTTGGTGCGTTATCCAGAGGATAAGCGGGATATTGGTCGATTTGATCAGTTACGGGTCAACACACCCGCAGGTCTGGTGCCGATAACCAATTTTGCGCAGATAAAACCGGATCACAAACAAGATACGATCAAACGGATTGATGGTCGACGGGTTATCGATATTATGGCGGATCTAAAGGAAGGGTATAATCTGGCCCTTGAATTGCCGAAAGTTACTCAAGCATTGTCGGAACTGAATTTACCTAATGGGGTGGAGTTTAAATTACGAGGGCAAAATGAAGAGCAGGAACATTCCTCAGAATTTCTAAAAAATGCCTTTTTGATTGCGCTGGTGGTGATGGGGTTAATTCTGGTTACGCAATTTAATAGTTTTTACCAAGCATTCCTCATTTTAAGTGCAGTACTGTTTTCAACGGTCGGAGTATTTGCAGGTCTGCTGATTTTCCAAAAACCTTTCGGCATTATTATGTCAGGTATTGGGGTCATCGCCTTGGCCGGCATCGTGGTGAATAACAATATCGTATTGATAGATACTTATAACCAACTGATACGCAGAGGCTTGTCAAAACAAGAGGCCATTTTACGCACTGGTGTTCAGCGTTTAAGGCCCGTTTTATTGACCACAGTGACGACTATTTTAGGGTTATTGCCAATGGTACTGGAGATGAACATCGACTTGATTAACCAGAAAATTGAGTTTGGTGCTCCCAGCACGCAATGGTGGTCACAACTCGCCACGGCCGTTGCGGGAGGCCTTGCTTTTGCCACTGTCTTAACGTTAGTGCTGACGCCTTGCTTGTTGATGTTGGGACGTAAGGAACCACCACCTACTCTCGAAGAGTAATCTGCTCAATCTTACACAATGAGGCCCACATTATTGGTGGGCCTTTTTTTATTATTTATTGGCATAGAGTAATTGGCTATAGCGTTCTAGCTTCCCAAGCCTAATTTGAGCATTGGCGATAAAGGTGCTTTTTGCTTGGCCCGTTAAGGATTTAGATTGCGGTAAAGAGACCGTTCTTGGGTTTTTGTGTACACCGTTGACCAAAAATTCATAGTGGAGATGAGGGCCGGTAACTCTTCCTGTCCCGCCTAAAGTACCAATCGTTTGTCCTTGTTTGACTCGTTGACCAGTTTTGACCATACGTCGTTGTAAGTGTAGGTATTTGGTAATGTAGGTGTTGCTGTGACGAATAAACACATAATTACCATTAAATTGGTTGTAACTTGATTTCTCAACCACACCATCGCCGGCGGCCCAAATTGGGGTACCAACTGGCGCGGCATAATCGGTTCCTCTGTGTGCGGTGACTTTTCCTGTGACGGGGTGGCGACGCACAGGATTGAAATTCGATGTCACGCGACGAAAATCGATCGGTGAGCGTAAAAAGGCCTTTTTCATGGCCCGGCCATTTTCGTCATAGTAATTGCCTGTTGCATCGTCCAATATTGCTGTGAACGTCGTACCTTGGTTGGTAAAGGCGGCGGCAATGATATTTCCGCGGCCAATTACCTCACCTTCCACCACCTTTTCTTGGAATAGCAGCTTAAATTGGTCACCTTCACGAATATCTAACGCAAAATCCACATCCCAACCAAATATACCCGCTAACTCCATGATTTGGTTTGCTGTTAAACCCGCGCTTATCCCCGCATTCCAAAAATTTGAAGTAATGATCGCTTCGGCATAGTTGTACTGGAACATCAGCTCTTTTTTATCAAACTCAGAAGTAAAGCCATCGCCCGATTTAGTGATACGAAAGGTTTCAAAGGCGCTAATAATGCGATTGAGTTGAACAAGTTCATTATTTTCATCAAAGCCAAATTGCAGCTCATCTCCTGGCTTAAGTCGTGAAAGCTGGCTGTCAATATCACGATTTGTTGCCGTGAGTTGATAGAGTAAGCGAGCCGAAAGCCCAATTCGCTGAAATAATACGGCGGCACTTTCCCCCGATTTAACTTGATAAGTTTCCCAACGCAGCATGGTGGAAGGCGAGATAGATATTCCCGGAGAGAGTGCTTCTGCGTTAATGGTTAATGGATAATGGCGACCAATTTCTAGACGATTCGGATCCTGAGCGAGATCTTCAGGGTTTGGTAGAAATAGCAGCGCGAAAACCATGAGTGCGCTTAAAAAGGCGATGAGGATTCGATGCACCCAAGGGAGACGAGCGAAAATTGAAAGCATATTTAGGTTCGTTTAGTAAATTATAAAGAAATTAGCCGGTTCGTTAGTCTAACTGGTTTCAAAAAGCATCGCTATTCAAGTAAGATGTTCAACTATTAAATTTTGCCAAATCTGTAGGAGTGAACAAGAATGGCGAGTATTGAAGCGGCTTTAGCTGAAATTAAACGCGGCGTTGAAGAGCTAATCCCAGAAGATGAATTGATCGCGAAACTGAAAGAAAACCGTCCACTGCGCATTAAATTAGGTGCTGATCCAACGGCTCCAGATATCCATCTTGGACATACGGTGATCCTCAATAAATTACGTGCATTTCAAGATTTGGGCCATGAAGTCACCTTTTTGATTGGTGATTTCACGGGTATGGTTGGTGACCCAAGCGGTAAAAACACCACGCGTCCACCGCTCACTCGTGACGATGTTTTGCGTAATGCTGAAACCTATAAGACACAAGTGTTTAAGATCCTCGATCCGGCTAAAACGAAAATTCAGTTTAACTCTGAATGGTTGTCTCTATTGGGTGCGGAAGGCATGATCCGTCTTGCATCGAACCAAACAGTGGCACGCATGCTAGAGCGCGATGATTTCAAAAAGCGCTACGCTAATGGTCAGCCTATTGCCATTCATGAATTCATGTATCCACTCCTACAGGGTTATGATTCAGTCGCAATGGAGACAGATGTTGAGCTTGGCGGTACTGACCAAAAATTCAACCTATTGATGGGCCGTGAACTGCAAAAAGCACATGGTCAAAAACCACAAGTTGTCTTGATGATGCCACTGCTTGTTGGTTTGGATGGCGAGAAAAAAATGTCCAAATCAGCGCACAACTACATTGGTGTCAGTGAATCACCAAGTGAAATGTTTGGCAAAATCATGTCGATCTCTGACACATTAATGTGGAGCTACTACGAGTTGCTTTCTTTCCGTCCATTGGAAGAAGTCGCACAGTTCAAAGCTGATGTTGAAAATGGCACGAACCCACGCGATCTCAAAATCTTGTTGGCGAAAGAGATCATTGCACGTTTTCACTCTAAAGAAGAGGCGGATGCGGCTGAGCAAGAGTTTATCAACCGCTTCCAAAAAGGTGCGATGCCAGAAGAGATGCCAGAATTTGAATTTGCAGCGGGTATTGCTATCACTAACCTGCTCAAAGAGGCGGGTTTAGTGGCTTCAACGTCTGATGCGATGCGAATGATCAAGCAAGGCGGAGCCAAACAAGATGGCGAAAAAATCGACGACAGCAAAAATGTACCAGCCGCGGGGACTTATGTTTACCAAGTCGGCAAGCGTAAGTTCGCACGAGTTACTGTAAAGTAAAAATCACAGTAAAGTGAACCGTCTATTCATCAAAGCGCCTAAGGGCGCTTTTTTGCTGGGCCTGATCTTGGCATATTAAAATCTTCAATCTGAATGGTGTGGTTGGGTATGTGTGAAATTGGAACGCATTGGATGCAAAGATCAGAGTGTATTTCGCCAAAGGCTTTGGTACAATTTGCGCACTGCTAATTGAGTAGTACTTTCGGAGATTTTTATGAACAATACCGACCATCCCCCTAGTATGAAGGGAGAAAAATAACCGCTTTCGGTATTGGCGATCTTCGCTCCTACCTTCAGTGGTAGGGCTTATCTTTTCTGATTTACTCCTCTCGATTTTTCTCCTGCTCTCTAGTTTGAGATGAAAACTTATCTGTGAATTACATTGATGAACAATGACGTCATTGCTCATTAATATATTGCATTTGGGTATCATTTCGATGGTCGTTACCTTTGCCAATCGGGAGATTCGCCATGACGGTAATGAGCAACATTTATATTGAAAATTCACCTAACTTTTCTTTGGAAGAGATTGGTGCGGCTCGTAATGCATTTTTGCAGTACGAACAGCAAAAACAGGTACATTTATTGGCAGTGATGCCTATCGAAGAGGCAGTGGCGATTTTACGTCACTGTACTATTGGTTATGTTCAGCAACTACTCAGTGAATTAGATAAAGGGGGCTATGACATTCGCGCTCGCCATTACGCTAACCAATTGGGGTTTATTTACTCAGAAGTTGAAACGGCACAAAGCTATTTAACCACTAGCGTGATTGAACATGTAAAGCAGCGTATTGGCTGGATTATTGTATTGGCACTACTTGGTATTGTATCCGGGCTGATTATTACCCAGTATGAAGATACATTGAGCCAGCTTGTGCTCTTGGCTGTGTATATGCCTGTTATTGCCGCTGCAGGTGGGAATACTGGCTCGCAAGCTGCGACGTTAGTCGTGCGCGCGTTGGCGGTTGGTGAATTACGCAAACGTCAATGGTTGCGTGTATTGTGGAAGGAGTGCCGTGTTGCGGTTTGCCTTGCGTTGGCTATCTCTGCGGTGATGGTGGCTCGCATTATGTTGTTTAGTGATGCCAACTCAACCGGAGGCTTTCCACTAGAAAACATTGCGTTTGCAATTGCGGTTGCGCTCTTTATCCAAGTCACTATTTCTACGACGATTGGCGGCTTATTACCCATTGCTGCGCGCGTTTTTAAATTAGATCCTGCGGTATTAGTTAGCCCTGTACTGGCTTCTATCGTCGATATTTCGGGTATGTGGATCTACTTTAACGTGGTGAACTATTCATTAGGACTGAGCTGACTGAACTTAACGACATCTTCAAAGAAGAGCGTCTCAAATTGAGCAATTGGGGCGGTAACACTAGTGTTATCGCCTTGATCTTGCGGATAATAATCAGTGATGAATTGAACAAATAATGTACTCGGTTTTCCTTGTTTATCTAAACCGAAGCCCGCCATGTTATGCGTTCCATAAAGCGAACCACTTTTGGCAATCAGTTGCCCTTGTATAGCTTGGCCACGCATACTACGTCGGTACTGTAAGGTACCGGATTCACCGGCTTTAGGCATGATATCAATAAGCTTAAGGGTTTGATTATTAACCCAAATGTAATTCAGCACATCCACCATATTTTGTACTGACAGGCGGTTGTTACGTGATAAACCCGAACCATCAGCCAACTGAGCTTGTGCCAAGTTGATGCCTGTTCGAGAAAAAAGGATCTGCTTGATCGCCTCGGTACCATTACTAAAACTGCCGGGTTGAATAAAAAAATGCTGGCCAAGTGTTTTGGTTAAACTGTCAGCAATCAAATTGTCAGACTCTTTAAGCATCATTTCTAACAACGGGTACAGTGGCATAGATTGATGTGTTGCTATCAATGCACCCTTTTCTATGCTCAGTTCATCTTGCTTTACACCCAGCTTAATCTCGCCTAGCAATTCAATGCCCACTTGTTTGAGTTGCTTATAAATCATACGTGTGGCGTATAAGTTTGGGTCTTGCACGGCAAACTTTAGTGGCAGAGGTTGTGTTCGCTCTGCCAAACAGCCGTCGAGCTGGTAATGGTTCTGCTCTGAAGTACGCAGTTCTAAATCACAGCGAGCGCTCTCTTGTTCAGTCTTAGTAACACTTCTTGCGTAGCTGGTCACGTGAATGGGATAGTGCTCAGGCACATAAACCCGAGTTTTCCCGTTCGGCTGCGTATAAATAGAGGCTTGCACACAATTACCATCCAGAGTAATTGCACTTGATGGGGCGCTATAGCATACCCCCAGAATATCCCAAGGTGATCCAACCGCGCGGTCGTAACCTGAAAAGGCTGAATTATCTAACCAAAGGTTGCCTTTTATTTGTGAGATGCCCTGTTTTTTTAGCTCGCTGAGTAGCTGCTTCATATCTTGGCTGGTTAACGTAGGGTCGCCAGAGAAGTGAATAACAATGTCATCGCCATGTTGAGTTAGCTGAGTCGTGAAGCGAAATTGTTCGCCAAGCTCTAGCGTGGCGGCAAGCGCGGTGAGCATTTTTAAAGTGCTGGCAGGAGGGAAAAGCGCTTGTATGTTATTAGTATCTTGAAAAACCTGTTCAGTGGCTAAAGAGTGAACGAATAAACCCACCCGAGTACCTTGTGGCAGTGTTTGCAAAGGCGTATACGCCAAAGTCGATAAAGGAAAGAAGAACGAGAGGATGAATAAAAAAGCACTGCGGTTTAATAAGAGCATAACACGGCATTTCAGGGCGGAATGTGCATACAGTATAGCGAGATAAAAAAACGCCTGCTAGCAAGCAGGCGTTTTAAATCTATGACATTAAGCCAAGAATTAGAAGTCGTAACGTAGACCTAGTGCTAGTTCGTCTTCAGATTTAGCTTTACCTACTTTGTCTGAATCAAGTAGGTTGAAGTTGTAAGAGATGTACGAACGGAAGTTAGGTTTGAAGAAGTAAGTTGCATCAACTGCAAAGTTATCAGCTTCATCTGCTTTATTGCCAGAATTTTTAGATTCTAGGTAGTTGTAAGTAGAAGTGAATACAGCTTGACCCATAGTGTATTTTGCTGCTAGCTCATAACCAGTTTTATCTGTTTTGCTTGCTGCTTTGTCTTGACCATCAACAAAAGTACCAGCGAAGTAGAAATCAGAGATAGCGTAAGACGCTGCTAGCATGTATTGATCAGAAGACTTATTCGCTGCTGTATCTTGATCTGCGTAACCCGCACCTAGCACAACGCCAGTGTCGCCGATTGCATAGATAGCCGATAGAGAGTAGCCGTCTGCATTGTTGTCTGTGTATTCCGCATTCCATACACCGTTGCTATCTTTATCTGCAGAACGATCAGCAAAACGGTAGCTTGCTTTAACGCCTAGATCAGCAAATTGACCTTTATAAGCCACCATGTTGTCTACGCGGTCTGCTACAGCGATTTTATACGCTGCTGAGTTGCCGTGGTAAGCCATGATATCAGTAAAGTCAGTGATAACACCTAGCGCGCCGTCGTTTTTACCGTAAGTCACTTCACCGAAATTACCGCCGATACCTGCATAAGTGTAACGGTTGTCTAGGTTATTATTTGACTTGTTTTCGCCTTGGTCGTTAGTAGTGAACTCACCTTCGTAGAAACCAACACCGTATAGGCTGTCGTTGATCGCTACTTTACCTAGGAAGTTTAGACGTACGCGTGATGCATCGTCCGCTTTGCCATCTTTAAGAGAAAGACGTGCTTCTGCGCGGCCGCCCATTTCTAGAGATGTACCGTCTTGGTTGTATAGCTCACCAGCATTTACACCAGTTACTACTGCAGCAGCTGATACTGCTAAAGCAATCAGAGTTTTGTTCATCTTATTAGTCCTAATTTACTGTCCATAAATATTTTTATTTGCGACGTCTATATCGTCCTTCGAGTGCTTTTGAACATTGAGTTGCATAGGTTGGGTTTTGTAAACCTTCACTAACGTACAACCAAACGTTACTAGCATTTCGTGTTCTACTTTTTACTCTTAAGTTCCGAAATTAGTTAGTAAAATGATATAAAACAGGTTTATGAACACCGTTTTATTTCGTGTAAATAAATATCAAGTCTTTGTTTTTTATTTGGTTTATTGGTTTTTATCAACTGGTCTGAAT
>NZ_CAWNIB010000266.1:5634-19564 GCF_963874405.1 Vibrio sp. V08_P9A1T1 | reverse complement strand
GTCCTAAAGGGTTGTTCGAGACTAGAACGTTGATAGGTTGGGTGTGTAAGCGCTGCGAGGCGTTGAGCTAACCAATACTAATTGCCCGTGAGGCTTAACCATACAACACCGAAGGGGTTTTGTGGGCTCAATTGAAGAACATTGAATGTGTGAATGAGAACGAAACAGCTTTCCGAATTAAGAAATTTGCTTGGCGACCATAGCGTTGTGGACCCACCTGATTCCATGCCGAACTCAGAAGTGAAACACAACAGCGCCGATGGTAGTGTGGGGTCTCCCCATGTGAGAGTAGGACATCGCCAGGCTTTGAATATTGTCTAACCAGACACGCTGCGGAGCGGTAGTTCAGTTGGTTAGAATACCGGCCTGTCACGCCGGGGGTCGCGGGTTCGAGTCCCGTCCGCTCCGCCACTTATTAAGAAGCCCTGCTAGTAATAGCAGGGCTTTTTTCGTTTGAGTAAAATAGCATTTTATTTTTTATCACTCTCAGGACAGTCGTGTGGTAGCTACACTTTGTTCAATCTATTCTTATTCTTTTCGGTCTCTATGTCTTAGGTATAAAAAAGCCGATGTATTAAACATCGGCTAGAGAGGTATGGTTCAGGAGATTTAGCTACGCAAAGCGGCTTTAGCTGACAGTGCTTTTTTATCTGAGTCTGAAAGAAAGGCTAATTCTAATCCGTTAATTTGCGCTTGTCTGATCTGCTCTTGAGAAAGGCCTGCTTGAAGTGCTGCAACTTCATATTCATGTGGAAGTTCAATACCTTCAACCGCTGGGTCATCAGTATTTAAACAAGCAAGTATCCCGTGCTCTAAAAACTGTTTTATAGGATGATGAGCAAGAGAGTTTACTGTGCTCGTTTGGAAGTTTGACGTTAGGCAAGACTCAATGCCAATACGGTGTTTGGCAAGATAATCCATTAGCTTAGGGTCATGGACGGCTTTTACTCCGTGTCCAATGCGTTCTGCACCTAACTCTTTAATTGCCTGCCACATACTTTCTGACCCCGCTGCTTCTCCAGCATGTACTGTAACTCTTAGTCCTGCATCTCGTACTTGTTTAAAGTGAGAAATAAATCGCTCGCCCGGCTGCCCAAGTTCATCGCCCGCTAAGTCGACTGCAACAATGTGCTGTTTTTGAGTCAAAATAGCGTCTAGCTCCTGCTGACAAGCATCGGTGCCAAATGTGCGGCTCATAATTCCTATTAGGTTAGCCTGAATACCGAAGTCTCGAACGCCCGCTTGCACCCCATCAACTACAGCCTCAACAACGCCAGCGATAGGCAATTGATGTTTCATAGCCATATAGTAAGGAGAGAACCTCAGCTCGGCATAATCAATTTGAGCATTTAAGGCATCTTCGACATTTTCGTAGGCGACTCTTCGGCAAGCATCGAGATCACCCAATACGGCAACTCCCCAATCAAGTTTTGATAAAAAGGCGACCAATGATGGTTCTGCTTCGACGATTTGTACATGAGGTGTGAGCTCTTCTATGTTGCCAGCTGGCAGCGCTACACCAAATCGTTGCCCTAGTTCTAAGATAGTTTTGGTTCGAATGTTGCCGTCAAGATGGCGATGCAAATCAGTAAGCGGTAGGTTTTTAGTTATCATTATGTTTTTCCGAAAGTGTGTATGGCATCAAGTATAAAAATCAATGTAGCCAGTGTCAGCTAGCAAAGAGTATTAAATCACCCAATTCTGTTTATTTGGCTTTTATGTTTACCATATCTGTTGACCATTCGTAAAAAGGGATGGCTTTACTAAACAGAAAGCCTTGTCCCTGAGTGCAGTTAAGCATGGTTAGGAGATGGACTTGCTCTTTGGTTTCAATACCTTCTGCTACAATTTCGACATTAAACCCACGAGTCATGTTGATGATTGCCGCAACGACTGAGCTACTGAGATTTGTCTGTTCGAGCTGCGATACAAACGCCCTGTCTATTTTTAGACAATCGAATGGAAGTTGATGTAAATAAGAAAGGGAGCTGTATCCAGTACCAAAATCATCTATCGCGATATGGATGCCCAGCTCTTTGAGTTTGTTCATGTTTGCTAAAATAACTGGGTCGTTATCAACAATTCTTGATTCTGTGATCTCTAAAGCGAGGTTATTGGGTTCAAGCCCCGTTCTTTCCAAAGTCGCTTTGAGTTCATGAACAAACTGAGGTTGAGATAGCTGGTTCACTGAGAGGTTGACGTGCATTTTAAACGTCGATCCCCATTTACCCATCTTGATGCCTTGCATCGTGTCAAAACACGCTTGATACAAGATTTGCTCACCAATCAGGCCAATAAAGCCGCTTTCTTCAGCGATAGGAATGAATTCCAAGGGGGGAATGATATCACCGCTTGGTGTCACCCAGCGTGCCAAGGCTTCAGCTCCGATGATATCTCCCGTTGATAAGTTTACAATTGGTTGATAATACGGAATATATTCTTTGTTCTCTATGGCAAGCTTAATTTGAGTGAGCATTTGCGTACGTTTACGAGAAACATCGTCCATCTCTGGAGAGTAATAGCAGATCCTTGAGCGCTCTTGCTTGGCGTGGCTGAGTGCGATGCTACCATTACGTAACCATAGCGCCATAGTATGGAGTGTGTCATTAGGGAGTACGATGCCAATGGAGGCATTGACGACCACTTTTTCATTATGCATTGAGAATGGGACAGCAAACATTTGTAATATGCTGTTAGCCGCGGATTGGGCTTCATTCTTTTGTTGTAAAGAGGGGATGTAAATAGCGAATTCATCACCACCTGTACGAGCAATACATGAGGTGCTTGCAAATAGTGTGCGTAATTTTTCAGCAATAATTTGTAATAGTAAGTCACCTTGCTGATGCCCCAAGCTGTCATTAATATCTCTGAATTTATCGATGCCGATAAGCAATAGGCTGCCATTAATTTGATTTAATTGACTAAAGTTATCAATTAAACCTTCACGGCTATAGAGCTTGGTTAGGGAATCGTAGATCAATTGGGAATGCAATGCCTTAAATGAGGCTTTTAGGTTGTTGGCCATTTCATTGAATGAATAAACAAGCAAACTCGTTTCATAAATATTGCCAGCTTTCGGCATGTTACTTTCCCAATCCCCTTTTGCTAGATGCTGAGCAGCAGCCGCGGTAGCGGTAATTGGAGTGGTGATTCGATTAAAGGCAATGAGCCCTATACCAATGCCGATAAGGCTGACAATACCGCCAATAATCCAACTGTTTTGTTGGTTTTCTGGCAATCGACCAAGTAGATCGGTTTCTGAAATCGAGACGCCAATAAACCATTCGATGCCATGTTTATCTTTAAAGGGAGTGAGATGATTAAAATAGCGGGTGCCATCAACTACCGTTTCGAATTTGTTGAGTGTTGCTGACAGCATTTTGTCATGGTTATCAATATAATGTGCACTGGCTTGGATCACTGGGTTGGCATTTTCGATAGCCAGTAGTCGCTCTCCTTTTGCCGACAGTTCGGTCCCCCAAGAGACAACGGTGCTGGTATTGGAGTGAGCCACCAATCTTTTTTCTGGATCAATAATATACACGTTGGCATGAGTTTTCTGTTGCAGTGAGGCCAGAAACGCATTGAACGTATCGATTTTCACATCAGTCACCAAAACACCGATGAATTTGTTCATAGAGAAAACGGGTGCTAAAGCAGAGAGCGTGATCTCTTGGCGTTCATCAACATTAGTGTAGATTGGCGACCAACTTGGGCTTAAACTTTGTGCAACTGGAGTATACCAGGGGCGAGTTCTTGGATCATAATCGGCAATGGTGGAGCGAATATCTTGATTGATGGTTTTTCCTGAGTAGATCACCAAGTTTTGCTGAGTTCGATTATCTTTCACCATCAAGGTGAAACTATCACCAATCTCTTTGCGAAAGCCCACGTACTCCGCCTGTTCGCCACCAAATCCGATCACATCAATTTGTTCTAGCGGTCGATAAAGCGTTTCAAAACTGGCAAGCAGATATCCTTCTATTTTACTGACATCGTCCGCAGAATAGAACTGACTAAAGCCGATCGTGTGGCTTAAAGTGAGGCTGGCTTGAAAAGGTTCATCGAGAAAACTGATCAGTCGCTGCTCTACATTGGCATTTAATGATGAAAGCTGTTTGCTGCTAATGTCATCAACCATCTCTTCATAACTGTATTTTTGTACACCCACAATCACTCCAATCGTTATGAGGAAAATCATAACAAATGGTAGAACAACGGCTGTTTTCAACGTTATTTGATTCGTAAATGACATGTCGTGTCTTCTGCATCCATACAAATTATCGGTAAAACACGCAAGGTGGTGGGTGATTGCATTGTGCCAGAAAGTGAATCACTGCACCTGATCATTAAAAAATTATCAGTAAAGTTCTTTTAACTTCCTTGTCAACGTATTGCGCCCCCACCCAAGCACCTTAGCTGCGTCTTGTTTGTGACCATTGGTGTGATGAAGTGCTGCTTCCAAAAGTATACGTTCAAATTCAGGAAGTGCATAAGAAAGCAGCTCTGTTTCTCCTGAAGCTAATGAAGATTTAGCCCAACTTGCGAGTTGTTGTTGCCAACTTATAGCACTATCAAAGTCACTATTTTTCTTTTCCGACAATAATTCGGAAGGAAGATCACTGGGTAGCACCTCGCTGCCACTGGCCATTACAGTTAACCAGCGACACATATTTTCAAGTTGTCGTACGTTTCCCGGCCATTCAAGACGATTCAAAATTTCAATGCTCTTAGGATGTAGCGTTTTCATTTCTACGCCTAATTCTTTTGCTGCAGAGGCGAGAAAGTGCTTGGTCAGTTTTTCTATATCTTGGCTTCGCTCACGTAGTGCTGGGATATGAATACGAATGACATTGAGACGGTGGAAGAGATCGTCACGAAACTTTCCTTGATGAACGAGTTTTTCTAAGTTTTGGTGAGTGGCGGCGACAATGCGTACATCCACTTTGATTGCTGAATGCCCTCCTACACGGTAAAACTGACCATCGGCTAAAACACGCAGTAGCCGAGTTTGAATGTCGAGCGGCATATCGCCAATTTCATCTAAGAATAGAGTGCCCCCGTTGGCCTGCTCAAAACGCCCTTGGCGGACACTGTTTGCACCGGTGAATGCTCCTTTCTCATGACCAAACAGTTCTGACTCGATGAGATCTTTTGGAATTGCGGCCATATTGAGGGCAATAAACGGTTTTTGGGCGCGTGGGCTATGGCGATGAAGCGCGTGAGCGACTAACTCTTTCCCGGTTCCTGATTCACCATTGATCAAGACTGAGATTGAGGAACGTGATAAACGGCCAATCGCCCGAAATACCTCTTGCATTGAAGGGGCTTCTCCAATGATTTCCGGTGTACTATCAACGCCAATCTGTTGATTGGATTGTTCTTTGCGCTGCTCCTGACTATGCGCAATGGCACGTTCAACCAAGGTGAGGGTTTCATCGACATCAAAAGGTTTAGGCAGATACTCAAAGGCACCCTTTTGATAGGCATTCACCGCGGCATCAAGATCTGAGTGGGCAGTCATGATGATGACGGGCAACTCAGGAGATCGTGAATGAACTTGGTTTAGCAGCTCAATACCATTCATGCCCGGCATGCGAATATCGGAAACGAGCACATCGGGCGTTTCTCTTTCTAGCGCCAGTAACACACTTTCGGCATCGGAAAACGTTTCGCATTTTATGTTGGCTGATGAGAGCGTTTTTTCCATCACCCAGCGGATCGAACTATCATCGTCCACCACCCAAACGTATCCTTTACTCATAATGTTTATTCCTTAGCAGCAAACCCAATCTGACATCGGTCAAATGGGTAAATAAATAGTAAATGTGGTTCGACCTGGCCAGCTTTCAACATCGATTTTTCCATTGTGCTGATCGATCAGGTTTTGTGAGATAGAAAGACCCAGCCCCGTTCCACCTTCACGGCCGCTGACCATGGGGTAAAACAGTGTGTCTTGTAATTCGGTAGGAATGCCTGGGCCGTTATCGCTGATTTCTATGCGTGCCACTAACTTATGGCGCTGTCCGTGAATATTGGCTTGGTGCACTGTTCTGGTGCGAAGTGTGATTTTACCATGCGGATCATGAGATAAAATCTGTGCCGCATTGCTGACGATATTCAGTAATGCCTGCTCGATTTGATCGGTATCCATCAAAATATCGGGCAAGCTGGGGTCATAATCTCGTTCAATCACCAAGTGTGTGCTGGCTTCTAGCTCAACCAATTGGCGGACTTTTTCCAAAATTACATGGAGATTTTCAGAGCACTTCTTGCCTGGTTTTTGTGGGCCGAGCAAACGGTCAACAAGAGCGCGCAGTCGATCGGCTTGTTCAATAATAATTTGGGTGTACTCAGTGAGACTGTGGTCCGGCAACATCTTTTCTAGCAGTTGCGCCGCGCCGCGTAGCCCACCTAATGGGTTTTTAATTTCATGCGCCAGCCCGCGAACTAAGAGTTTTGCCGCTTGCTGTTGGGCGTGCTGATTGAGCTCTTGTGTTAACCGTCGTTGTTGACCAATTTTGCGCATTTCGACCAAAAGCATCAGCTCGCGTTGCCAAGATATAGGGCTCACGGTCACTTCCAGCATCAGTGGCTTACCATCGACCACAAACGTAACATCGCTATCAGTAATACTTTGGCCACTTTGCAACGGCTGAGAAAGCAGCGCTAAATCAAGAGAAGCGTGCTGGATGAGTTTTGACAGTGGTTGGTTGATAATTCGCTTAGCACTTTGGGAGAAGAGTTGTTCAGCCGCTGGATTGGCATAACGGATACAAAGAGACTCATCGAGCATCAAGGTGGCGGTAACGATATTATTTAAAATCGTTTGGCTTAGCTCACAATTCACGTTTTCATCCTTGTCCGTGTTCCCAAATGATGCAATGCACAACTTTGGTGCATTGCATGGCTAAGTATGGCGCATCGGTGTCAGAAGAAAAAGTGAAACCTGTTGTTATATCGAGCTTATTGGCGAAGAGTTCATCACTTGATGCTGGCTCGATGTAAATGCACCGTCACAGGGTTAGACGATGCAATAATCTTGCCGTTTACAACTACTTGAATTAAAAAGCGATGCGTTCCTCTATCTAGATTTTTCAGCGTCCAAGTAGGTTGAGTGGCGGGGGCGCCATAGGCCTTGTCATTCATGACCAATTGCAACTGTTCATTGACGGTTAAGTTGCGATTGAGTTCGGCGTTGATTGAAATAACGCCCGCATTGCTGCGTAAGGTTTCATCGTCAGCCGGAGAGCGAATTGCAATGGTCAACGGTTCTATTTTGTTGACATGGGTTGCGGATTTTTCCTGTGGCAGATTTTTGGTGAGGTCAGTGACGGGGTGAGAGGTTTCAAAGGTTGGCTCAGGCGCATCGGCCTGAAAATCAGGAATCGAAATTTGCTTTGCTCCCTTATCCTGTGGGACATCGCTAAGATGCAACACGCCGTTTGCATCCACCCACGTATAGACGTTTTGTGCAATTGAAATCGCGGAATAAAGCATGATGAGTGTTAGGAGTAAAATTCGGATCAAATTCACAGTCATCCCCCTATATAGAGATGTTTTCACGTTAAGGGTATCGGCTTTCGAGTGCCGTTATTGTTGTAACGCTAATGTTACGACGTCCGGAATTAACCCCAAATATGAAAAAGGCTCACCTGCGAGGCGAGCCTGATAAATCCGTAACCTAAGTTACATTTTGCACCAAAGCTAAGAATTATACCGAGTAGTACAATTCAAATTCTAGTGGGTGAACGGCCATGTTGACGCGTTCTACATCTTTTGCTTTTAGCGTGATGTATGAGTTGATGAAATCATCAGAGAATACGCCGCCAGCGGTCAGGAATTCGCGATCTTCATCCAGTGCTTTTAGTGCCACTTCAAGTGACTCGGCTACTTTTGGAATCTCAGCGGCTTCTTCTGCTGGTAGGTCGTACAAATCTTTATCCATCGCTTCTCCTGGATGGATCTTGTTCTTGATACCATCAAGACCAGCCATTAGAAGAGCGGCAAACGCTAGGTATGGGTTTGCTGCTGGATCTGGGAAACGAGCTTCGATACGACGTGCTTTCGGGCTTGGTACTACTGGAATACGGATAGACGCAGAACGGTTACGAGCCGAGTAAGCTAGCATTACCGGTGCTTCAAACCCAGGGACAAGGCGCTTGTACGAGTTTGTTGATGGGTTAGCAAATGCGTTGATGGCACGCGCGTGCTTGATGATACCGCCAATGTAGTAAAGCGCTAAGTCAGATAGACCGCCGTACTTGTCACCAGCAAATAGGTTTACACCA
Organism: Vibrio sp. V08_P9A1T1; assembly: GCF_963874405.1. Lineage (NCBI taxonomy): Bacteria > Pseudomonadati > Pseudomonadota > Gammaproteobacteria > Vibrionales > Vibrionaceae > Vibrio > Vibrio sp. V08_P9A1T1. The sequence continues at coordinate 11,273 of NZ_CAWNIB010000266.1, read as the reverse complement.
TCTTTTGCAAGAGATTGGTGAACGTGCATACCTGAACCGTTGTCGCCAACCAGAGGCTTAGGCATGAAGGTTGCTGTTTTACCAAAGGCGTGCGCAACGTTGTGCACCACGTATTTGTAGATTTGGATCTCATCGGCTTTAGTAGTTAGCGTATTAAAGCGAGTGGCGATTTCGTTTTGACCTGCAGTCGCTACTTCATGGTGGTGAGCTTCAACGACGAGGCCCATCTCTTCCATGATCAAACACATGGCTGAACGGATGTCTTGTGATGAGTCAACCGGTGCAACAGGGAAATAACCACCTTTCACACCAGGGCGGTGACCTTTGTTACCACCTTCAATTTCAGCGCCAGTGTTCCAAGCCGCTTCGATATCATCAATTTTGAATGAGGCACCAGACATATTGTTGGTGTATTTCACGTCATCAAAAAGGAAGAACTCTGGCTCTGGACCGACAAGAACGGTGTCTGCGATCCCTGTTGAACGCATGTAATCTTCTGCGCGTTTTGCGATAGAGCGTGGGTCACGATCGTAGCCTTGCATGGTTGCAGGCTCTAGAATGTCACAACGAATGTTAAGTGTTGCGTCTTCTGTGAACGGGTCAAGAACTGCACTTGATGCATCAGGCATCATCACCATGTCAGACTCATTGATTCCTTTCCAGCCAGCAACGGATGAACCATCGAACATCTTACCTTCTTCGAAGAAGTCTGCGTCGACTTGATGAGCAGGAATAGAGATATGTTGCTCTTTGCCTTTCGTGTCGGTAAAGCGCAGGTCAACAAACTTAACTTCGTTTTCTTGGATCAGCGATAGAACGTTTTCTACTGACATCTTGGATAACCTCCAGTGTTATTAAAGCGGTAATGGCCCGAATCGAATTGAAACTAGCATTGATTAATTTCATTCTAAACTTATTAATCGATGCTGTTTCTAATAAAGCTAAATTCGTGCCAATTAAATTAATCCTTTAATTTCAAGTGCTTTGGTTGTTCTTTGTCGAATTTTAATGCCTCTCTGCACCAAAAAGATCCTTATTTGCACTATTTTGGTGCCTTGAGTTTTATGTTGCACCATTAACTACCAAAGCGCACACTATTCAGCCTAGGTTTACTAGGCTTGTCAATGCTGATTTAGTCCATTTTGATGCAATTTGTTTTAAAGCAAGTAGCGGACTAAGCTTGTGGTGAGCGAAAATCAGCGCGATAGATCACATATTTCTAGGTTTTTCGCCAAAATCTGGTACATTATTGACCGTTTTTTTAATCAAGTTCTATGCTCGTTGCGGCCTCATGCCGAAGCGAGTTACTCCCTTAATAAGTGAAGCAAAATCCATGGCTACTCCACAGATTGATAAATTAAGAAATATCGCGATCATCGCACACGTTGACCACGGTAAAACAACGTTGGTTGATAAACTGCTGCAACAGTCAGGTACGTTAGAGTCTCGCGGTAATACGGAAGAGCGGGTCATGGACTCGAACGATATCGAGAAAGAGCGCGGTATCACTATCCTTGCAAAAAATACAGCCATTAACTGGAATGATTTCCGTATCAACATCGTAGATACTCCAGGACACGCCGACTTCGGTGGTGAAGTTGAACGTATCATGTCAATGGTTGACTCTGTTTTGCTGATTGTTGATGCGGTTGATGGTCCAATGCCACAAACTCGCTTCGTAACACAAAAAGCCTTTGCTCACGGTTTGAAACCAATCGTTGTTATTAACAAAATTGACCGTCCTGGTGCTCGCCCTGATTGGGTTATGGATCAAGTGTTCGACCTATTCGACAACCTTGGTGCAACGGATGAGCAGCTCGACTTTAAAGTGGTTTATGCCTCTGCACTGAACGGTTGGGCGACACTTAACGAAGGTGAAGTTGGCGAAAACATGGAACCTTTGTTCCAAGCGATCGTTGACAATGTAGAGTCACCACAAGTTGACCTTGATGGCCCACTACAAATGCAAGTTTCTCAACTTGATTACAGCTCTTACGTTGGTGTTATCGGTGTTTGTCGTGTGACTCGTGGTAGCGTAAAAGCGAACCAACAAGTAACAGTTGTCGGTGCTGATGGTAAGAAACGTAACGGTAAAGTTGGTACAGTTCTGGGTTATCTTGGCCTTGAGCGTAACGAAGTTGAACAAGCTAACGCTGGCGACATCATTGCGGTAACAGGTTTAGGTGAGCTGAAAATTTCAGACACCATTTGTGACCAAAACTGTGTTGAAGCCATGGTGCCACTATCCGTTGATGAACCGACAGTGACCATGACTTTCCAAGTCAATACCTCACCGTTTGCAGGTAAAGAAGGTAAATACGTGACTTCACGTAATATCCTTGAGCGTCTGCAAAAAGAGCTTGTTCATAACGTAGCATTGCGTGTTGAAGAAACCGACAACCCAGATCGCTTCCGCGTTTCAGGTCGTGGTGAACTTCACCTATCAATCCTGATTGAGAACATGCGTCGTGAAGGCTTTGAGCTTGCGGTTTCTCGTCCTGAAGTTATTTTGAAGGAAGAAGACGGCCAGAAAATGGAACCGTTCGAAACCGTAACGATCGATGTGATGGAAGAGAGCCAAGGCGGCGTGATGGAGAAAATCGGCCTACGTAAAGGTGAGCTGACGAACATGACTCCAGACGGCAAAGGCCGTGTGCGTCTTGATTTCATGATGCCTTCTCGCGGTTTGATTGGTTTCCAAACAGAATTCATGACCTTAACTTCAGGTTCAGGTTTGCTTTACCATACGTTTGATCATTACGGCCTGCACAAAGGCGGTAACATTGGTCAACGTAACAACGGCGTGTTGATCTCTAACGCGACAGGTAAAGCGTTGACTTACGCTCTGTTCAACCTACAAGAGCGCGGTCGCCTATTTACTGAGCACGCAGATGAAGTGTACGAAGGCCAAGTGATCGGTATCCACAACCGTTCTAACGACCTAACAGTGAACTGCTTGAAAGGCAAGCAGCTGACAAACGTTCGTGCTTCTGGTACTGATGAAGCGCAAGTATTGTCACCTGCAATCAAGTTTACACTTGAGCAAGCACTTGAGTTTATTGACGACGATGAACTAGTGGAAGTGACCCCACAGAGCATTCGTATCCGTAAACGTCATTTAACTGAGAATGATCGTAAACGTGCAAGCCGTGGCTAATACCGTCATGGTATAAGTTAACGAGTTAATCTAAGGGCGAGGAGTGTACTTCTCGCCTTTTGCTTATCTGCAATATAGTCAGTTTTAGGTATAGAATGGTGATTGATGATAAAAATAAGCAGGGAGAAGGCATTTGAAAATCAAAAAGCTTGGCAAACAATGTTTACTGTTTACGCGTTATTTACTCAGCCGGATGGATCATGACCGCGTCAATGTTAATGCGGGCTATTTGGCTTATATCACGTTGTTGTCGATCGTACCTATGCTTACCGTGCTGTTATCAATTCTCTCTTCATTTTCTATTTTTGCCAATGTCGGTATGGTTATTCAAGATTTTGTGATCACCCATTTTGTGCCTGCCGCAGGCGATGTAGTGCGAGAGGCGTTGCTCGAATTTATCGCGAATACAGGTAAGATGACGGCCGTGGGCGGGGTATTTTTATTCGTTGCAGCTTTAATGCTGATTTCTAATATTGACAAGAATTTAAACTACATTTGGCGAGTTAAAGATAAACGGCGCATGGTGCTCTCTTTTTCAATGTATTGGATGGTTCTTACGCTCGGGCCAATTTTAGTCGGCGCGAGTATTGCGGCAACCTCGTATATTACCTCACTCAAGATTATTGACAGCGAAGCACTCTCTGGTGCTTATAATTTGTTGCTGCGCTGGCTACCTTTTATTTTGTCATTCTCTGCTTTTGTCGGTTTGTACCTGCTGGTGCCGAATAAAAAAGTGCATCTTTCACACGCCTTGGTCGGGGCAATGGTGGCGGCTATTTTATTTGAGTTCAGTAAAAAAGGGTTTGCTGCTTATATTACTCAGTTTCCCTCCTATCAACTGATTTACGGCGCACTGGCGGCGATCCCTATTCTGTTTGTGTGGGTCTACTTATGCTGGATGATTGTGCTCGTTGGGGCGGAGGTGACGGCGACTTTGGGTGAAAAAGAGCACTGGAGCAATGAGCAAGAAATGCTAAACTCATTGCCTATCTCCGAGCAAATGATAAAGGGAAATCAGAGTGATAGCGTTGATCCAGAGAGTGAGTGAAGCGGCGGTACGTGTTGATGGGGAAGTGGTTGGCGAAATCAATCAAGGCTTACTGGTGCTACTTGGGGTCGAAAGAGATGACGATGAGGCAAAGGCCAAACGTCTAGTCGAACGCGTGACTCAGTACCGCGTGTTTGAAGATGAAGAGGGAAAAATGAACTTGAACGTGCAACAAGTGAACGGTCAGGTTTTAGTGGTGTCTCAATTTACATTGCCAGCCGATACCAAAAAGGGGACGCGTGCCGGATTTTCAAAAGGTGCACACCCTGCTGATGCTGAGCGTCTGTACGATTACTTTTCGGATTTGTGTGAGCACATTTTGCCAACTCAGCGTGGCCGCTTTGCACAAGATATGAAAGTCTCGCTGATTAATGATGGCCCAGTGACATTCTGGCTTCAGGTTTAATAAAGAAATGGATAGAGCCTCCTTCGTTGGGATCATGCGGAGTATGAGAGGCTGTGATTTAGGGATAACCAAATGTTTAAACTGATTACGCCAAGTACCGACAACCAACTGAATAAATACTACCATTTTCGCTGGCAAATGCTGCGTGAGCCATGGCATCTACCGATCGGCTCGGAGCGTGATGAGTATGATGGCATGAGCCACCACAGGATGATTGTCGATGGTCGTAACCGACCGATTGCCATTGGTCGCTTGTACATTACGCCAGATTGCGAAGGGCAAATTCGCTATATGGCGGTTAAAAGTAGCCGTCGCAATAAAGGTATGGGCTCTTTGGTGCTGGTGGCGCTAGAGTCGCTGGCTCGTCAAGAAGGTGCAAAGCGCCTAGTCTGTAGCGCCCGTGAAGATGCGATTGCATTTTATGAAAAGAACGGTTTTGAACGCCGGGGCTCGCTCAATGATGAACGCGGTCCGGTTCGACATCAACAAATGGTCAAACCGCTCGATCCCATGGCCAATGTGATTCGCAAACCTGAATGGTGTACTGAACTGCAAGAACGCTGGGCCACGCACATTCCTATCAGCGAAAAAATGGGCATTAAGGTGACTCAATATACGGGCTACCAATTTGAGTGCAGCGCTCAGCTCAATCCGAATTTGAACCCACACAACACCTTATTTGCAGGCTCGGCATTTACCCTTGCCACCTTGACCGGATGGGGAATGGCGTGGTTGCTGATGCGTGAGCGAAGCCTGAATGGCGATATTGTTTTGGTTGATAGCCGCATCCGCTATCGTCACCCTGTGGTGCATAACCCTTTAGCCTTCACTTCATTGGATGGCATTAGTGGCGATTTAGATCGTTTAGCCAGTGGACGTAAAGCGCGTATCGTCGTCAATGTCACTATCACCAGTGGCGGTAAACCCGCCGTTGAATTTACGGGAACCTATATGTTGATCCCCAATTACAAGGCATTGTTAGCCGCCGCATCATCGGCTGAGTAAGTATCGGTTTCTGGATCACACGA
>NZ_CAWNIB010000266.1:0-5589 GCF_963874405.1 Vibrio sp. V08_P9A1T1 | reverse complement strand
CCGCCGTTGAATTTACGGGAACCTATATGTTGATCCCCAATTACAAGGCATTGTTAGCCGCCGCATCATCGGCTGAGTAAGTATCGGTTTCTGGATCACACGAATAGATGGTGTGCTGTGTGTTGTGGAGCAGTTCGAAGTGCATCTCACGGCACATCTGTTGGAGGTTAAGGTTAAGTTGTCCTTTCTCCAACTTGACCAAATCCACGTGACCATCAAGGTTTGCCTTGAGCGTCTTTCCAACCAGCGGCGTTGTATTAATCATCATCCGCCCTCTGTCTGAGTGAATGACTAAACCTTCGAGCGTAAACGGCTCATGGCTGAGGTTTTGCTCAGGATCGCTTAGCGTTAATATGCCTTGTCGAATATTGATCGTTGCTTCACCTGTGAGGGAGTGGGCGAAGGTGGCGTAGTCTCCGGCGAGGCCGTTGACCTGCGCTTCCAATTCACTGATACCCTCTATGGTAAAGGGAAGCTGGGTGACTTTATTGAGCACAGCTAGCGGTAGCCCATCGGCATGAATGTTGGTTTGCCAAGGCTGACTTAACGTTTGGAAATTCCAACGCGCAGTGGCATCGATATAGCCGTTTTCTAACGGCATGAATAAACGATCTAGGTACCATTGGCCTTGCTCGCTGCGCATCTCAACGACGCTTTGCGTGCTCAATAGTGAATCGTAGCTGGCGCTGTTTGCGCTGATATTGAGCGTGCCTTGCCACAATCCCAAGCGTTTTTCTTTTACGAGAGTTAACTGCTTCCCTTTGGCATGGACACCAGACAATTGCCAATAAGGTGGCGCAAACAATTGAATGAGTTGGCTATTGGCGATGGTGAGTTGCTCGATGGTGAGGTTATCAACCCCCGGCCAATGCTGGCTCAGCGACGTAAAATCATCTTTGCTTTCGCTCACCCATTTTACACCGCGAATAGTGAGTTGTTGCAGCGATGCTGAGGTTGGGGTGATAACACCCGCCCATTGAATATCACCTTGCTTAAATTCACTACTAAAATCCTCAATAATCAGTTTACCCGGCTCGGTGCGCAGGCTAAAGGTCGGCTCCACCCACTGCTGACCTAGCCAAGTTGCATCGTCGGCTCGCAGCGATAATTTACCTTGTTGCTGCTGCCAAATATTGCTGTGTGGATAAATGTTCTCCAGCGAAATATCGACGTTACGCAAGCTGATATCCGCAAGCTCGATCTGACTGTTTAAAATATCTAAGCTATTGATATGGTCTATTTTGTCAAAGAGCTGAAACCAACCCGATTGGCGTAAGGAATGACTCATATCTCGGCTAAGATTGAGTTTTTCCAGTGTCACATTGATCAGCGACCAACCTTGAGGATACTGCTCGGCTTGACCTGAAATAGCCGCGCCGCGCCATGACAACGAGAGCCCATAGACGGTGCTGTTGGCAGGTTTGTAATCCATATCGAGCAGTAGGTTATTCAGCGCTTCTCCTTGCCAATAAAATTGTTCGGCTGAGAGTTGTATCTCGCCGAAAGGCAGAGCTGTTGGAGCATCCGGCCAATGTGGATTTTTAATCTGTAGGTTAACACCGCGCGCTAGCCAACCTTGTTGGGCGATGTCGGCGTGATTGAGCGCGATTTGGCTCACCGAAATGGGCCATGATCGCAAATCGGTAGGAAGGCCATTTTGTAGACTGATACCACTAAGTAGCACGCTATCAACGGCGATTTTTTGGTCGCGAATGAGCTGTGGGCTGAGCCAAATATCGGCTTGCTCTATCGGGATATGCTGCTTATTTTGCCGCAGTGTTAATTGGTTGAACTGAAAATGCAAAGGATACTGGTATTGAAGAGATTGGAACGTCACGTTTCCTTTCGAAAGCCGTTCAACGAGAGTTTGAGCAACGGGAGTAGCATAAGAGGTATGTAGCAGTGCAAACATACCCAGCATGAAAGTGAGAAATAGCGCGATGATCGCAATCAGCAATGCCAAAGCCTTGTTCATGGTGTCCTTACTCGTAAATCGTTACCTGCGACAGAGTGAAACAAATTACCTCACGCAGCAACAAAAAAAGCCCCTTATCAAAGGGGCTTGCTACTGACTTATCAGTTTTAGTCGAGTTGTGGGCCTGCGGCCACTAATGCTTTACCTTCTGCGTTATCAGTATACTTGGCAAAGTTATTGATAAAGCGCGAGGCGAGATCTTCAGCTTTGCTTGTCCATTGTAGAGGATCCACGTAAGTATCGCGTGGGTCGAGAATGGTTGGGTTCACACCAGGTAGTGAGGTTGGTACTTCAAGATTGAAGATTGGAATATGCTTGGTTGCTGCCTTCTCAATCGAACCATCTAAGATAGCGTCAATGATGGCGCGGGTATCTTGAATCGAGATGCGTTTACCGCTGCCGTTCCAACCAGTGTTGACTAGATAAGCTTCAGCACCAGCTGCTTCCATACGTTTTACCAGCACTTCGGCATATTGTGTTGGGTGGAGCGTTAAAAACGCTGCGCCAAAACAGGCTGAGAAGGTTGGTGTTGGTTCGGTGATGCCACGTTCAGTACCCGCTAGTTTTGCCGTAAAGCCAGACAAGAAGTGATACTTGGTTTGTTCTGGAGTCAATTTAGAGACTGGTGGAAGCACACCAAATGCATCCGCAGATAGGAAGATCACTTTATTGGCGTGACCACCTTTCGATACAGGCTTAACGATGTTTTCGATGTGGTAGATAGGATAAGAAACACGAGTATTCTCGGTTTTAGAACCATCATCAAAGTCAATCGAACCATCGCTACGTACTGTGACGTTTTCCAGTAGCGCATCACGGCGGATCGCGTTGTAGATGTCAGGCTCGGCTTCTTTGGAGAGCTTGATGGTTTTCGCGTAGCAACCTCCTTCAAAGTTAAACACGCCATCATCATCCCAGCCGTGCTCGTCATCGCCGATTAACGCGCGTTTTGGATCGGTAGAGAGTGTGGTTTTTCCTGTGCCAGATAGGCCAAAGAAAATCGCCACATCGCCATCTTTAGCCATGTTGGCTGAACAGTGCATTGAAGCAATACCTTGCAGTGGAAGGAAGTAGTTCATCATTGCGAACATCCCTTTCTTCATTTCACCGCCGTACCAAGTACCGCCGATCAACTGCATTTTTTCCGTTAAGTTAAACACAGTGAAGTTTTCTGAGTTCAGGCCTTGCTCTTGCCATTTGTCATTGGTGCATTTGGCACCATTCATGACCACAAAATCAGGTTCGAAGTTAGCTAGCTCTTCTTCTGTTGGGCGAATGAACATGTTTTTGACGAAGTGCGCTTGCCACGCCACTTCAGTAATGAAGCGCACGCAAAGGCGCGTATCTGCGTTGGCACCACAGTAACCGTCAAGAACGAATAGACGTTTAGCGGATAGTTGACGACCCACTAGTGCTTTTAGATCATTCCATACTTCTTGGTTAATCGGCTTGTTATCGTTTTTCGCTTGTTCAGATGTCCACCATAGGGTATCGCGTGTGGTGTCATCTTTGACAATGAATTTATCTTTTGGTGAGCGGCCTGTAAAAATGCCAGTATCAACGGCAACAGCGCCAAGTTCAGTGACGACGCCTTTTTCGTAGCCTTCAAGGTCTGGGCGAGTTTCCTCGGCAAATAACAGTTCATAGCTTGGGTTGCGAACCACTTCGACTACGTTGGTTATTCCGTATTTGGTCAGGTCTAGTTGTGCAGCCTTTGTATGTTCCATAACGGTCATAGGTGCTCCTTGTAAGAGATTTTGTAGGGATTTTGTAATAATGTTTGTAATTGTTATCTGCTCACCATGCTAGCAACGGGTGGGGGATAAAACAGGGACACAGTTCAAAAATTGCCCATGACACTCCTGTGGTTTTAGGTGTCCCGTCACATATTGGCGCAACTATTTTATCGCGTACGCAAACCTTTGCGCTAGATCAATAAGATTAATACTTTTAAAAAAATAAGTACGCCATTCTGTTTGTTTAAGGCTTGATTTTACTGGGTTTTGATCACAAAAAAAGCCAGCGTAAAGCTGGCTCTGATACGTTTTCTTCGTGCTTGTTAATTCATGCAAATTAATGAATTGTGTCGCTTCCTGAGGAGGCTTGTGCGTAGAGTGTTGCGATCTCAGCCTCTTCAAATGAGTAGTTGGTGCCACAGTAATCACAATGTAAAGAAACGGATCCTTCAGACGATAAAATGTCGTAAATTTCCTCTTTGCCTATTGTGATGATGGCCGCCCCACTGCGTTCACGTGAACAACCACAATGGAATTCCACGGGTTGTGGGGTGAACAACTGAACTTTCTCTTGGTTATACAGGCGATACAACAGATCAGTGGCTTCTAAGGTGAACAGCTCTTCGTTTTTTACGGTGTTAGTTAACTGCTCTAAGTGCTCAAAATCATCGGGCGTACCCGTTCCGTCCGGAATGGTTTGCAGTAACATACCAGCGGCACAGGCTTTTCCATCTTGCGTACCAATGCGTATCCAAAGGCGTGTTTTCAACTGTTCAGAGCGGATGAAGTAACCTTCCAGCACTTCCACTAAGTTATCACCCTCTAAACCGACCACACCTTGGTAGCGCTCGCCTTTCTTGGGTTCGATAGTGATAACTAAATGACCTTTACCCATCAAAGTGTGTAGGTCGGCATCATCGGCAATATCGCCTTTCCAGCGTGCGACACCACGCACTTTCTGTTCATTATCACCATTGATAACGACTAAGGAAACTGGGCCATTGCCTTGCAATTGCATGGTAATTGAGCCTTCAAACTTCAGCGTTGCGGTTAGCAAGGTCGTTGCGACGAGCAGTTCGCCCAAAAGTTTTTGTACTGGGGCTGGATATTCCTGGCTTGAAAGGATGTGTTGATACGCGTCGTCTAATTGTACCAACTCGCCACGTACGGATAGATCTTCAAATAAGTAGCGATTTAAAATGTTATTTGCCATTTAGCTATTTCCTCGGAACATGGTCCAGCTTTTATTGATGTTTAAATTTAATGATGTCACGACGCTCTTTTTTGTCTGGTCTGCGTTCGGGGCTTGGGTTGTGTGCGTTGAGCTTACGTTGCTCGGCATGATGGGCACGTTTGGCGATGCTTGCTGCGGTTTCCGAATACAGGGTTTGTGCTTCTGGCGCGCTGCGCCTTTGCCCTAACAGATTGATCACAGTGACGATTTTCTCTTCTTGGCCTTGGCGCAAGGTAATCGTTGCCCCAAGCTCGACAATTTTACTTGGCTTGGTGCGTTGGCCATTATAATGGACTTTACCACCATCGACCATACTGCGTGCGATCGACCGCGTTTTATAAAATCGTGCTGCCCATAGCCATTTATCCAATCTTATTTGCTCTGTCGCAGAACTCATACTACAAATGTGCCTCAAAGGGAGTTAGTCTTGTACGTTTTATGGCCTTTACAATGGTGTTTTGGTTCCAGATTTTCAAGCTACCCGACAAAATAATGTCAGTAAAAATGACGAGAATGTCTCCTATGATATATTAATGTGTTTTTGTAGCGCGATCTTCGCGGTCTTATGTATCTGTTCCATTTAAATGGAAGCATAGTTTAAATGAAATGGAAGTATAGTTTGAGGCCAATCCGCCGGTTTTCGT
>NZ_CAWNIB010000265.1:0-19563 GCF_963874405.1 Vibrio sp. V08_P9A1T1 | reverse complement strand
ATAATGACCACGATAATCAGGCTTAGCAGTAGGTTAATGTGAGCGTTCAAATTCATCACTTAATTCTTAAAATAGTTGTCGTAATATCTTACGAAATTGTTTGCGTCTCTAGTGGTAACACACAATTCCGTTAAATGACAAGCAAAAACTCATTCTTTTTTCACATTCTTTCAGCATCACAACAAGCTATATAACAATCTCTCGTGTGCAAATAAGGGCGCAGAAACAGAACGAACACTTTTTAAACAACCACGAAGGAATGAAATGGGACTCGCAATTATTCACAGCCGAGCCAGTGTTGGCGTGCAAGCACCGACAGTGACAGTTGAAGTACATATTAGCAATGGTATGCCCGGTTTTACGTTGGTCGGCTTGCCAGAAACGACGGTCAAAGAGTCTCGTGATCGCGTGCGCAGCGCTATCATTAATTCCCGCTTTGAGTTTCCCGCCAAGCGTATTACGGTCAATCTAGCCCCTGCGGATCTCCCCAAAGAGGGTGGTCGATTTGATTTACCGATCGCGTTGGGTATTTTGGCGGCCTCACAGCAGATAGCGCTAACGAAGTTAGATGGGTATGAGTTTATTGGTGAATTAGCCTTATCTGGTGAGTTGCGTCCTGTTAAAGGTGTATTACCCGCCGCTTTAGCTGCGAATCGAGCCAAGCGCTGTTTGGTGGTGCCTCATGGTAATGGTGATCAAGCCGCGTTAGTGGCAAAGGATCAGCATAAATCGGCGCAAACGCTGCTTGAGGTGTGTGCTGATTTGTGTGGCCAGCAAACCCTCTCTCTTTTTCAAACCGAACCTAAACCGTGCCAAGCGAAAAGTACTCGCGATCTGCAAGATATCATTGGTCAACAGCAAGGAAAGCGAGCGTTAGAAATCGCAGCCGCGGGCAACCATAACCTGCTTTTTCTCGGTCCACCCGGAACGGGTAAAACCATGCTTGCCTCTCGGTTGTGTGATTTATTACCAGAAATGAATGAGGATGAAGCGATGGAAACCGCGTCGGTTGCTTCTCTGACTCCACAAGACATTAACCAGCACAACTGGAAGCAAAGGCCATTTCGCTCGCCGCATCATTCCAGTTCAATGGCGGCGCTGGTCGGTGGCGGTTCTATTCCGAGGCCGGGGGAAATTTCTTTGGCACACAATGGGTTATTGTTTCTTGATGAAATGCCGGAATTTGAACGAAAAGTGCTCGACTCATTGCGTGAGCCATTAGAGTCAGGTGAAATTATTATTTCAAGAGCGCAAGGCAAAACGCGTTTTCCAGCTCGCTTTCAATTAGTGGGGGCGTTGAACCCCAGCCCAACCGGCTATTACGAAGGCACGCAAGCCAGAGCCAACCCGCAGAGTATTTTGCGCTATTTGGGACGCTTATCGGGGCCACTGCTTGATCGCTTTGACATGTCGATTGAAATCCCCTCGCTTCCCAAAGGAATGCTGGCAAATGGCGGCGAAAGAGGTGAAGCAACGGCTGTGGTTAAAGAAAGAGTGTTGATTGCTCGTGAACGGATGGTGATTCGTAATGGCAAGGTTAATGCTTTGTTGGGGAGCCGAGAAATTGAACAGTATTGCCCTTTAACTAAGGCTGACGCCGAATTTTTGGAAAATGCACTGCACCGCCTAGGGCTCTCCATCCGCGCGTATCATCGCATTATCAAAGTGGCGCGTACGATTGCTGATTTAGAAGGGGCCGAGCAGATTGCTAAGCCCCATCTAGCGGAAGCACTCGGCTATCGAGCGATGGACCGCTTGTTGAAACAACTGACCGCACAAGCGGTGTAATGAACTTAAAATTGGTAATTTAACCCTAGCGCTGTAAAGAGAGACGATTCGTCGTAAAACGAGAGGTTTGAGCTCGATTGGTTATAACCGGCTAAAGCGATTAATGACCAATCATCCCAATCCATAAATTGGCTGTATTCGTACGCGAAGAATAGGCTCAGTTCATCGTCATTACGCACAGTGTGATTAAACAGTGAATTTCCACCTTGATAGTCGCGCTTGGTATAACCAGCGGTCAGCGCCAGTTTATGGCGATTGATAAACGTGAAGTAGGAGAGATCGGCGGCGTAAGAGTGATGAGTATTGGCGTCGCCATCCGCTTGGTGGTTGATATAAGTGATGGAGGGCTGTAACAAACTGGTTGGGCTCAGAGTGTAACGGTACTGGCCTTTTAGGTAGTAACTTTTACCATCACGAGCCAGTTCAGGGCTTGGAAACTGATCGTTGTCGATCTCTTTGGTCGCGTAAGCGACATCGATAGTCCATGGGCTGCCTTGAATACTATTGAATGTTAATCGGTAGGCATTTCCTGACTCATCGGTTTCTTGGCGCTGACTGTTTAGTTGGTAAGGATTGGCCCAGGTTTTTCCAGACATCACGGTCGGCAAAAAAGCCACATCAACCACGGTACCTGTCTCCATCTCATATTGATACCCCAACTGAAGCGCTAAAGTGCCGACGGCAATATCATCACGTGAGGTGCCTAGATAAACCTGTTGTTGACGTTTGTCCCCGAAGGTGTAAGCAAGGTTACCCAAAGGCCCAACGGCAAAGTTTGACTGCCGGCTACTCTTTGTTTCGAGTGATGTAATACGCTCATCTCCACCCGTATCAAATGATGATTGGGAAGATGCAAAAATAGTATTAATGGCAATCTCACCACTTAAACCTGTTTCTGGAGCCAGTTCGGCAGATACATGAAAAGCCAGAGCGCTAACAAGCGTCATGGACAGGTATTTATTCATTAGGAGTTTCCATACTTTGATTCAATAGTGGTTAAGTATATGAATAAACTTGGATGACGACACGATAAAACTAATCTGACCGTTTTATGAATGAAGGGTGAGCCTTGTCTTAGGCATACACAGTTTTGTGCTGTGATGGCTTGTGTTTCAATATTGGTTATATGAGAAAGCGCTGCAAGGTTGAACTTAATTCAGTAAAAATGAGGAGCCGTTGTGCTCCTCATTTTGGAATGATTACTTGGTCAGTAGGTAATTGACCAGTTCGAAGTATTCATTGGTCGATTTAACACCTTGTCCCTGCACCAAATAATGATTGTTAACTACGACAGCAGGCACACCTGAAAGGCCGCTTTCTTGGAACTGTTTGTCAAAGCGGCGCACCATTGAATCGACGGCAAAACCATTAAAGGCGGCATCAAATTTTGCTGCATCAATACCTTCGTCTAGGAAGATTTGGCGTAGATCCGCATCATCTCTTGGTGGTTTACGCATCGTGTGGATGCGGTTAAACATCACGGGCACCATTTTGTCTTCAACTTTGAGGGCAAGCATGGTGGCGTAAGCTTTACTCATTGATTTACCCATAGAGCCACCCATAAAAGAAACATGGTTTTTCTGCAGAGTAACCCCTTGTGGGAGCTGCTTTTTCAGTTGGGCGATGATCGGCTCAAAGGTATTGCAGTGTGGGCAGTAAAAGGAGAAAAACTCCGTCACGGTTGGATTTTTAGAGGGTTCAAGATCAAGCACTTTATAATGCTCACCTTCTTTAAATTGGGCTGCATGAGCCGATAAGCTCAGCAGTAAGGTTGCAACCAGTGCAAAAAGCTTCTTCATTGTGTACTCCATTTATTGCTTCAAGGTGACTTACCATTGTGGCATTAGTGAGAGCGTAGGCTCGTCTAATGCTGCTATTTGTTCTTTAAACGCAAGCACTTGGCTTTCCCAATATTTAGGGTCATTAAACCAAGGGAAGGCGAGTGGAAAAGCAGGGTCCTGCCATCGTTTGGCCAACCATGCCATGTAATGCACCATTCGTAGACCGCGTAACGGTTCAATTAGTTTCAATTCGGCTGGATTAAAATCGTGAAACTCTTGATACGACTCTAAGATAATGTCCAACTGCATTCGCTTATCTTGCAATTCGCCATTGAGTAGCATCCACAAATCCTGTACTGCTGGTCCATTGCGAGCATCGTCTAAATCGACAAACATGGGCCCATCTCGCCACAAAATATTGCCTGGATGGCAATCACCATGCAAGCGGATGGCCGCGGATTTTGCTGGCCATTGCTGTTCAATTTTGTTGATCAATAACGATAAGTCACTGAAAAAGGTATTTTGCAAGTGCTGAGGTATGAAGGACGCATTTTCCAATAACTGTTTGGGTTGATAAAGATACTCATCTAAGCTGATGGTCGGGCGATGAACAAAAGTACGAGTGGCACTGATGTGATGAATGCGTCCAAGAAACCGGCCCACGCCTTCTAATTGGTCCATATTGTCCACTTCAAACTGCCGCCCACCCACACTGTTAAATAGCGCGAAATGATAGCCCTGATAGTGATGTAAGGTTGCACCGTTGATGAGTAATGGCTCAGCAATCGGAATTTCCGCCGCGTACAGCTCGCGTGTGAAATCGTGCTCCTCTTGAATTTGCTCAACACTCCAGCGCTGAGGTCGATAGAATTTCACCACATAGCGTTGGCGTTCTTCATCGATGAATTGATAAACGCGGTTTTCGTAACTGTTGAGTGCCAGAAATCCTGATTCAGCACGAATGCCGATGCTTTCTAAGGCATACCACATGGTATCAGGGGTGAGTGCATCAAAATGGAAAGAAGCTTTGGTCATGATTAAAAAGGGCCCATTACTGAGCCCTTTTCCATTCGTTACGAAGTTAGAGTTTATTAATAAACCGGCTCTCAACTTCTATCGTGAATTGGTTACTGTCCGTGAGTATAAACTGAATCGTCGCTATAGGAGAGCTGAGTTTGTCAGGAGCGACGCCAAGGCTGGTTGGTAGGTTCAATACCTCTCCTGGTTTGACTTGGATAGTTTGTTTACCATACCAAGAGACGTCCGATAGCCCTTTCACGTCAAGCTTATACTCTTGCGTTTGCTGAGTTTTGTTGATGACTTTCAAGGTGTAAGTGTTCTCAATTTCACCATTGCTGTTGGTTTTAAATAGCTGGTTTCTATCACGCAATACACTTAAACCGACCGGATCAACACTAGCTACTTGAGCGATGAATAAGCCAAACATCACCAGCAGTACCGTGCCATAACCGAGCAATTTAGGCCTGAGTATTTTGGTGTGGTGGCCGGAGAGGCGGTGTTCTGTGGTATAGCTAATGAGCCCTTTTTCATAGCCCATACGTTCCATCGTGGTATCGCACGCATCAATACAAGCACCGCAGTTAATGCATTCGTACTGCAAGCCATCACGAATATCTATGCCAGTCGGACACACTTGTACGCACAAATCACAATCAATGCAGTCACCTAAACCGAGTGCTTTGTGATCGGCTTTACGAGCGCGTGGCCCGCGAGTTTCACCGCGTTTGCTGTCATAGCCAACAATAAAGGTATCTTTGTCAAACATCGCAGACTGAAAGCGAGCATAAGGACACATATGGATGCAGACGATCGAACGCATCCAGCCTGCATTTCCGTAAGTACAAAGGGTGAAAAAGAGTACCCAGAAGACGGGCCAGAAACTTTCATCGAGTGTGAAAAAATTCACCACGAGTTCGCGTACTGGGACGAAATAGCCGACAAAAGTAAAACCAGTACCGAGTGCAATCGCCAGCCAAGCAATGTGTTTGATGGCTTTTCTTATAGCAAGATTAGCTGTGAGTTTTCCTGAGTCTTGCTTGCGGCGTTTATTGGCGGCGCCTTCGAGTTTTTCTTCAAACCAAATGTAGATAAATGTCCACACAGTTTGCGGGCACAGATAGCCACACCAGACACGGCCAAGAAAAGTGGTAATAAAAAACAGGCCGAATGCCGCAATCATAAACAACAGGGCCAGTAGAGTTAGGTCTTGTGGGTAAAGTGTGGTGCCGAAAAAGTTAAATTGCTGGTGGCCGATGTCGAGCAAAATCGCTTGGCGATCACCGTAAGAGATCCACGGTACTAAAGTAAAAAGCAGCAGTAAAAACCAGCCACCATAGCGGCGGAGTTGTTGATAAGTACCTTTACTTTCGCGCACATAAATACGGTTGCTGGGGTTAAAACGGTCACCGTTGCCTTTGTGAGTTTTGGGGTTGAATATTTTAGGAGTCACATCCTTTATATCGATTTTGTCCTGACTCATGAAATGATCCTTGTTGGGCTGTAAGGTGTGATTTCTTTTAGTTCACACTCTGCGACATTGCTGTTTTCTCTTTGGGTACAATACCAAGATGAGAAATTATCATTGTTCAATCTTTATTTATTAAGCGGCAAGTATAACGCCAATAACAATTTTATTTCTTTAACACTATCAACCTTTAACAATAAAGCCTCAACTCGTGAGGCTTATCGCTAATAATAAAAAAGCGACCTAATAAGGCCGCTATCTTGATCATTATCACAGGGGCTACATCATTTTATGATGCCACGCGCGCGTAAAATGGCTGTTTTAAAATCATCTTCCTGATCTTTCTTCAGGCCAGGAATCATTTCGTCTTTGGCGCTGTTGCGCATTTTTAGATGGTAGATCAATACATCATCTGTAAGCGCTTCTAATGGTCCTTTATAACCCGCTTCTTGAGCCAGTTTGGTGATGAATTGCATTAAGTTGAGCTGCTGATCTTTTTGCCATTCAGGCGCAAGTAGTTCAATTAGCTCTTCAATTCGATGACATTGCATTCTCTTTTCCCCAATTTTTATAAGTATTTTGAGTAAAGGTATCAAATTGCGGATTGAAGTCCAATTGAGCGCAAAGAAAAAGCGCAGGGTTTAGCTGCGCTTTTTAATTATGCTGCCTGAACAACATTAGTTGTGCTCGATGCAGTAAGGGCATTTTTTTCAACTAAAGTCATTGCTGGAGCGACTTTTTTTGCAGTCGGAGCAGCAGCAAAACCACTACGACGACGCATTGCACTACGGTTTGTGTGCGAAAACCTGACAGCTGTTGGGCGCATTCATTAACCTAACGGTCAGGCACATCCATTGCCAATCTAATGGCCTGAATCACCATGAGTTGAGCTTCATAATTGAAGGGTGGCTCTTCTGGCTCTCGCCAATCCAAATAATGATTCAGGAATAACGATATGCTTTCATATCGTAGTTAGATTAGCACCAAGTTTTGAATTGATCGATAGTTGAACGATTGTTGAGATGAATATTCTTGCAAATAAAGCTTAAAATTGTGTGAGATGCTTGGTTGAGTTTGTCATCTGATCGGTATTATATCGCGTTTTGTTAAATAGGAGGTACCTATGTCGTTTACAAAAACTCGCGATTTATCGCTCTCCTTGATACCCGTTCGTTACGAAACCTGCATTTAGGCTTACAACTGTAAGCTGAAGTGTGTAATACTAAGCCCACATTTTGTTGCTTTTGGTATGGTGTTTATGTCTGCTGTTGACAATGACGGCTATGGTGCTGGTGAAGAACGGGCGAATGCACTGAGTCATGGTTTGGGGCTATTGCTTAGTTTTGTTGGTTTAGTCTTGCTGCTGATCAAGGCAACAAGTGCGCAGGCCGATGCATTGACTTATATCAGCATGAGTCTCTATGGTGGCAGCATGATAGCGTTATTCCTTGCTTCAACGCTGTATCACTCCGTTGCGACACCGAAAGCCAAACGCTGGCTAAAAACGTTCGACCACTGTGCCATTTATCTACTGATTGCCGGAAGTTACACACCCTTTTTGTTGGTTAGCCTTCGCACTCCTTTGGCGATAGGTCTTATGGTGGTGATCTGGCTGCTGGCGCTGCTCGGTATCATCATGAAAATTGCCTTTGTCTATCGTTTTAAAAAGTTCTCACTAGTGACTTATTTGGCGATGGGGTGGTTATCCTTGGTTGTGATCTACCAACTGGCTCTCAATATCGAGGTCGGTGGTTTGGTGCTACTTGCTGTTGGTGGTTTGGTCTATTCGCTCGGGGTGATTTTTTATGTAGCGAAACGCATTCCCTATAACCATGCGATTTGGCATTTATTCGTGCTAGGTGGCAGTGCTTGTCACTTTTTTGCGGTTTACCTTTTTGTTCACCCAGTAAGTGCTTAACGCATTTCGACCCGCTCAATGTTGGCCGAAATTTGATAGCCTTGCTGGCGATCAACCTGAAGGGTAATCGGCTTTCCTTGCGCTTGAGTTTGTGGGCGTAAATAGCTATCAGCCATCCGTTTAATGGATTGCCAAATGGGTAACTGCTGAGTGAGCAGTGGTTGACCTTGCTCGTCATAAAGAGTGATGCTGAGCACTACCGCAATGACAGATTGCGAGCTTTGATTGGTGATGGCTGTTGGGATAACGAGTGTATCTCCTTGGTAGTAAGCCGCGCCGAGTACCACTTCCACTCCAGAATCTGACAGTTGTAAAATCGGTTTTTCACTCCCCATCTCAAAGGTGGTTGCTCGGGCTTTTTGAGCAATAGGGGCCGCGTGAATGACGGTTTCCGGCGACATTGATTGTGGTTCAACATATTGCCATGTGAAATCATCATTGAGTTTCACTTGGCGGCCATCTTCTAAGGTCAGAACTTGCGCGCAAGATGCTGCGCTTGCTGTCATGCTTAACAGCATCATTATCACAGGTATTGTCTTCATCTTAACGTCGCCAAAATGCAGGAAAAAACAGAACGATAATCGTCAAAATTTCTAAACGCCCCATCAACATCCCTAAGCTCAGAACCCACTTTGCTGCGTCAGGCAGTGGTGCGAAGTTGCCCGTTGGACCAATCACCGAGCCCATTCCGGGACCAACGTTGGCCACTGCTGTGATGGAACCTGAAATGCTGGTGACAGGGTCAAGGCCCATTGCACTGAGCGCGCCTGCGATAGCAATGACAGTGATGAAAAAGGTTAAACCAAAAGCGACGACTGAGCGGACAATATCATCATTAACCGGACGATGATTATAGCGCTGTACGAAGATGCCTGATGGATGGACCAACTTCATAATTTGTTTATTGAGCAGCGTCATCGCAATTTGGAAGCGGAACACTTTAATCCCACCAGAGGTTGAGCCGGAACAAGCTCCTGCTGCCATTAAGAAGATGAACAGCGTGCTTGGCAGTGCGCCCCAGGCGGTGAAATCTTCCAAACCAAAACCAGTAGTCGTGACCACTGAAACGATATTAAACATCGCCACTCGCAGAGCGTCCAACCAGTAGTAGCCTAGTTTGAGATTCAGCCACAACGCAATGATGAGACTGGCAATTAGGAAAAGATAAGCAAATCCGCGAACTTGTGCGTCTTTTATGATCACTTTGATATTTTGTTTTCGGGCCGCAGCGACAAACAGTAGAAAGGGCAAGCCCCCCAAAAACATAAACAGCGTTGCTACCCAATGTGCACCGTTTGAGAAGTGGTTCATCGAACCGTCGGAGGTGGAATATCCACCAGTCGACAAGGTGGTGAATGAGTGGTTGATCGCTTCAAAAAGCGTCATGCCAGTGAGGATGTAGCCAATCAAGCACAGTAAGGTCAGTACCAAATAGACCAGCACAATATTTTTCGCGACAGTTTTGGCGCGTGGGCTACTTTTATCGGACCAATCAGACGATTCGGTTTGGAACAATTTCATCCCACCCACATTGAGCATTGGTAATACCGCTACCGCCATTACGATAAACCCAACCCCACCAAGCCATTGCAGAATAGAACGCCACAACAAGATGCTGGGCGGCATATTATCAAGACCACTGAGCACGGTTGAACCTGTAGTGGTTAACCCTGACATGGTTTCAAAGTAGGCGTCGGTAAAGCTGATGTGGTTGATAAAGACGAAAGGGAGCGCCGCGAAAGCGCTGGCAACCGTCCACACTAAGCTGGTGATGAGAAACATATCGCGCACGCTGAGCTTAAAGTGCGCGGTACGCCCCAAGCTTAAGCAGATAAAGGCGACAATATGAGTGATGATGACCGCTTGAGCAAAATCAAGGAAGCCACCCGTACCGGTAAAAAAAGCGACCAGTGTCGGCACATACATAAATAGGGCGAGCTTAGATAGCACGAGTCCTATAACGAATGAAATGGGGCGTAAATTCAGCATGACGCCAATGACCTATAGGAAAAATGGGCTAGGTTGGAACAAGGCTTCCACATCGGGCACGTACTTTTTATCCACTAAGAACATCACCACGTGATCATCTTGCTCGATAATAGTGCGGTCATGGGCGATTAACACTTCTTCACCACGCACAATCGCGCCAATGGTTGTGCCCGGTGGCAGTTTAATATCACCCACTGCGCGTCCCACCACTTTAGAGGTGTTTTGGTCGCCATGTGCAATTGCTTCAATCGCCTCTGCCGCGCCACGTCGTAGCGAAGAGACGTTAACGATATCGGCACGACGTACGTGAGTCAGCAGTGCGGAAATGGTGGCTTGTTGGGGTGAAATCGCGACATCAATCACGCCGCCTTGTACGAGGTCGACATACGCGCCACGCTGGATAAGTACCATCACTTTTTTCGCGCCCATACGCTTGGCGAGCATGGCGGACATGATGTTGGTTTCATCTTCGTTGGTGAGTGCAATAAATACATCAACTTGGTCGATGTTCTCTTCGGCTAGCAGCTCTTGGTCCGCCGCATCACCACAAAATACTATGGTGTTTTCTAACTCTTCCGATAACTGCTCTGCACGTGGGTAATTACGCTCAATCAGTTTAACGCTGTAGCTGTGCTCTAAACGTTTGGCTAAGCTTGCCCCAATGTTACCCCCGCCAACAATCATGATACGACGATAGGTTTTTTCCAGCCGCTGTAGCTCACTCATGACCGAGCGAATATGATTACTGGCTGCCACGAAGAACACTTCATCGTCAGCTTCAATAATGGTGGTGCCTTGCGGGCGAATCGGCCGACCTTGGCGGAAAATGGCCGCGACGCGGGTATCAATGTGCGGCATGTGTTCACGTAGCGCTGAAAGAGCATTACCCACCAATGGCCCGCCGTAGTAGGCTTTCACGGCCACTAGACTTACTTTTTCTTCGGCAAAACTCACTACTTGCAGTGCGCCGGGGTATTGGATCAACCGTTCAATATAGCTCGTCACTAGCTCTTCAGGAGCGATGAGGTGATCCACCGGGATCGCGCCTGACTGAAACAAAGTCTCTTTTTCAAGCAGATATTCAGGAGAACGAATACGCGCAATTCGGTTGGGCGTATTAAACAAAGAGAACGCCACCTGGCATGCCGCCATGTTGGTTTCGTCGGTATTAGTGACCGCAACCAGCATGTCCGCGTCCTGTGCGCCCGCTTCACGCAGTACATCAGGGTGGCTGGCGTGGCCATGAATCACCCGCAAATCGTACTTGTCTTGCAGCTCGCGCAAGCGGTCACTATTTTTGTCGACAATGGTGATGTCATTGTTCTCGCCGACCAAGTTTTCGGCCAGTGTGCCACCGACCTGACCTGCACCAAGAATAATGATTTTCATACTCTGTTCTCTTTCTACCTGCCGAATATCGGCCACTGAAAAGGCAGCAATAATGCTGCCAATGTGCGTCGAATTTACGCTTGTTTGGTTAATACTGCGTAGTAAAAACCGTCCATATCTTCTTCTCCGGGGAGTATCTGACGCCCCGGCTGCTCACGATCGGAACCCACTAATTGAGCGTTATGAGTTCGTTCTAAGAAGGCTTTGACCTGCAAGCTGTTTTCTTGTGGAGTGATCGAGCAGGTTGCGTAAACCATAGTGCCACCGACTTTTAATTGCTTCCACATTGCGTCCAGTATTTCGCTTTGTAATTGAGCCAATGCCTCAATATCGCTACCACGACGTAGCCATTTGATGTCTGGATGACGGCGAATAACCCCAGTGGCAGAGCAAGGTGCATCTAATAAAATTCGGTCAAACTGTTCGCCATGCCACCACTCTTCAGGGTAACGAGCATCACCGCAGATCACATCAGCGCGAAGTTGCAGGCGTTCTAAGTTGTCATAGACGCGCTCAAGGCGGGTTGCATCGCTGTCAATCGCAACCACTTCAGTATCGTGTGTGTGCTCCAGGATGTGCGCGGTTTTACCCCCTGGGGCGGCGCAGCAATCTAAAATCAGCTCGCCTGCTTTAGGTTGAAGGTAGTCAATCGCTAGCTGCGCAGCGGCATCTTGCACCGATACCCAACCACGATCAAAACCGGGTAAAAGCGTTACATCGCAAGGTACAGCGAGTTTTATTGCCTCGGCGGCGTGAGAGTGCACGCTGCACTCGATATTTTCGCTAGCTAGTAGTGCAAGATATTCATCACGAGTGTGGTGCTGACGGTTGACGCGCAACCACATTGGCGCTTTTTGATTGTTCGCTTGCACAACCGTTTCCCACTGTTCTGGGTACGCTTGTTGTAACAGTTTAAGTAGCCAACTTGGGTGGCCATATTTGCCTGCGTTGTGGCTAACGGCGATAGCGTCCAGTGCTTCTTGATCGCGCAAGTAGCTGCGCAATACGGCGTTGATTAGCCCACCTAAATTTTCACCGCGCAATGTTTTGGTGCCTTCAACCGTCTCGGCTACTGCGGCGTGAGCGGGAATGCGCATAAAGCTCAATTGGTAGATACCAACTAAAATAAGATGGTGAAAAACCCGCTTTTTCCCTTTCAGTGGGTTGTCCATTAGCTCATTGGCAATTGATTCCAAACGAGGCAAATAACGCAAAGCCCCGTAGCAGATCTCTTGCAACAGAGCATGGTCTCTTGGGCGGATAGTTTTTTGCGCCGCAGGAAGTGCGTGAGAAAGTGAGTGGCCTTTATCAACCACTTGAAACAACACGTTAGCCGCAGCTGCGCGAACATTCATAGAAGTACCGACTTTAAATAAATGAAAATCAATGAGGGCATCTCTGCCCTCGTTAAGGTTTAGCTAAGTTGTGTGCCGACTTCAAACCAGCTTGCGCGCGAATTGAGAATGTCTTGCACTGACATCGCTTTTTTGCCCGGCACCTGCAACTGCTCAAGCACCAGTAAGCCGTTGCCGGTTGCCACATAAATACCCGATTTATCGGCTTGAACAATCGTGCCTGCAGGGTGGTCGCTGGTTTGTGCTTCAACGCGACTTTGCCACACTTTAATGCTGTTCTCAGCCACATCAAAATGGCTCATTGGCCATGGATTGAAAGCGCGCACGCAGCGTTCAATAAAAGCAGCATCCGCTGACCAATCGATTTTGGCTTCTTCTTTGCTAAGTTTTTGTGCGTAGTTGGCCAATGTATCATCTTGTTGAGTGGCAATCGCTTTGCCACTGGCGATATCGGCGATGCATTCTACCAACGCTTGTGGGCCTAACTCGGCCAGTTTGTCATACATAGAAGCGCTGGTGTCTGTTGCCTCAATCGGCAGCTTAGCAATTTTGAGCATATCGCCCGTATCTAGGCCGACATCCATTTGCATGATGGTTACACCCGTTTCACTGTCTCCCGCCCAGATCGAGCGTTGGATCGGTGCGGCACCACGCCACCGTGGCAGAATGGAACCGTGTACGTTAATACAGCCAAGCCTTGGCATATCAAGTACGGCCTTCGGTAGCAGTAATCCGTAGGCGACCACTACCATTAAATCTGCGTTGAGATCGGCGAGCGCTTGCTTGGCTTCGTCGCTCTTAAAGTTCTCTGGTTGATACACAGCAATATTGTGCTCAACGGCCATCTGTTTCACTGGACTGGCGGTCAGTTTTTTACCGCGTCCTGCCGGGCTATCTGGTTTAGTGTACACCGCGATAACCTCATGCTCCGAAGACAACAACGCCGCCAAATGACGGGCGGCGAAGTCCGGAGTACCTGCAAACACAATGCGTAATGATTGGCTCAAGGTAACCTCACTTAAGTTAGTTTTTTTCGTTATAGCGTTTGATTTTCTCTAGCTTATCTCTAATACGCTTACGCTTTAATGGCGAAAGGTAATCCACAAACAATTTGCCTTGTAAGTGATCAAGCTCGTGTTGAACACAAATGGCTAAAAGGTCATCCGCTTCAAATGAGAATTCGTTGCCATCACGATCTAACGCTTTGACTGTGACTTCTGCTGCGCGAGGAACAAGGGCGCGTGAGCCCGGGACCGACAGACAGCCTTCTTCAATGCCATCTTCACCGCGTTTCTCTAAGATTTCAGGGTTAATCAGAACCATTGGCTGGTCGCGACTCTCTGAAATATCGATCACAACGATGCGTTGGTGAATATCGACTTGCGTTGCGGCAAGGCCGATACCGTCCTCGTCGTACATAGTCTCAATCATGTCATCGACGATTTTTTGGATCTCAGGTGTCACTTTCTCTACCGGTTTTGCCACGGTACGAAGACGATCATCTGGGAATGTTAATACTTGTAATACAGACATATACACTCGAAATATTGAACTGTGCCGAAACAGCTTAAAGCTTGTTGGCTCAATTCTAGACATTTTATGACCCAAATGACAGCATCCAAATGTTAATAATCTGATTCATCCTTACTTATTTCGGCCAAGGAACAGAGGTCATGTCACGATTTATTCGTTATTTAGTGTGTGTTTTTTTACCGTTGTCATTGGTCGTTAATGCGTTGGCGGCGGAGGATATGGCGCTCACCGTCAAAGCAAATGCCCCGCAGACATACACGGTCGTCAAAGGAGATACCTTGTGGGATATTTCTGCGCTCTATCTTGATAACCCGTGGTTGTGGCCACGTTTATGGCAAATTAACCCAGAGATCGATAACCCGCATTTGATTTATCCCGGCGATAAGCTGACCTTAGTCTGGCGTAACGGACAGCCGGTGTTGAGTTTAAAACCTATGGTCAAGTTGAGTCCGAAAGTGCGTGTGCTTGAGAAAAAAGCGGTTCCGACGGTGCAAGAGGGATTAGTGTTGCCGTATCTGCATACGGATCGCTTACTGGATAAGCAAACATTACAAGAAAGCCAGCGTGTGCTCGGTGCCAGCGACGGTAAACAATACCTGACGGCGCAAGATACGCTCTACATAAGCGGGCAACAGACTCACCCCAAATGGGGTATTTATCGTGAAATCGCTGAGTTTTCTCGTCGTGATGCCGCCGCGAAAAATAAAACCATGGTTGCTTTGCGTTTGATTGCTACTGGTGAATTGGTCTCCGCTGATGAGGCTTTTAGCGGGCTAACCATCACCGCACAGCAACAAGAGATAAGAGTCAATGATATTGCCCTGCCTGAAGTGGGCGTCGAAACCTTAACGCTTTCAACTACTTTTTTCCCATCGCCATCGCGACTACAAGCTGAAACGCATATCCTAGGATCGTTGGAGGGTAGTGAGTATTCGGCGCAGAATCAGGTAGTTGTGATCGATAAAGGCCTTGCAGATCAACTGCGTCAAGGGACGATGTTTGATTTGATTCAAGCCGGTTCTAAAGTGTCTGGAAAAAAAGGACAGCACCAACAGAACCTTGATGAAACCCTGCAATTACCAAGCAGCTTGGTGGGCAGTTTGATGGTCATTCGACCTTATGAATATTTTAGCTTGGCTTTGATTACCGATAGCCTCGTGCCGATTGGTAAAAGTGTAATCGCGGTTTCACCGCTCAAACCAGAGCTAACAATCGAGCTAAATGAACAAGCCGATACGGATTCGATGGTTAAGGATGATACTGCAAGCTGATGGAGCAGAACGAATTAGCGGCGTGGCTAGCATTCAGCTTTGTGCCAAAATTGGGTGGCAAGAAACTTTCTCGTCTTGCTAGCGTCGCTTCTCTTGCTCATTTAATTGACTATTCCGAGCGGGAGTTAGCCGCGTTGGGTCTAGTTCAAGATCAAATCCGTTATCTGCGCGAGACGGCCCCTCAAGAAGTTGAAGAATGTTTAAGTTGGCAGCAAGCTAATGAGTCTCATCACATCCTTACTCCATTTTGCGATGGTTACCCTTCGTTACTAAAAGAAATTGCTACCGCACCTCCGGTTTTATTTGTCAAAGGACGAATAACAGCACTCTCTGATCCGCAAATGGCGATCGTCGGCAGTCGTAATGCGAGCCCTGATGGCCAACGAGTTGCTCATCAGTTTGCGCGAGAATTTGTGCAACAGGGCTTACTTGTCACCAGTGGTTTGGCATTAGGTATTGATGGACATGCTCATGACGGTGCGTTGCAAGCGGGTGGTGAGACGATAGCCGTGCTCGGTTCGGGCCTTGAATCTATTTACCCAGCGCGACATAAAAAATTAGCACAACGGGTGATGGAAAGCGGAGCATTAGTCTCGGAATTTCGTCCCAAAGCCAAACCAAGGCCGGATAACTTTCCGCGGCGAAATCGTATTATCAGCGGGTTAGCGGTTGGTGTTTTAGTGGTGGAAGCGGCGGAGAAAAGTGGCTCGTTGATCACGGCGCGCTATGCGGCTGAGCAAGGGCGAGATGTGTTTGTTATTCCGGGCTCCATTGCTAACCCAAATTGCCACGGTAGTAATCAACTTATTCGTTGTGGGGCGTGCTTGGTGCAAAACAGTGAACAAGTATTATCTGAAATCGGCACCTTAGTAGACTGGTCATTGCGCCAAAAGCAGCCTCAACCTGATTTATTTTCTGTACAGAGCGATCAGCAATTGCCATTTGCTGAACTGTTAGCTAACGTAGGAGTAGAGGCTACGCCTGTTGATATTCTTGCGAGCAGGACCCATATACCTGTCCATGAAGTCATGATGCAGCTTTTAGAACTTGAGCTTTCAGGTCATGTTGTTGCCGTTTCTGGCGGCTATATTCGTAAGGGGAAGGGTTAGCTATGATGATGGATATATTGATGTATCTATTTGAAACCTACGTCCATAGCGATGTAGATTTGCAAGTCGATCAAGATGAGCTTGAAGATGAATTGCTTCGAGCCGGTTTTCACCAGAAAGATATCTATAAGGCCCTGAATTGGTTAGAAGAGCTTGCGGCATTGCAACAAACCGATGCTCATTCAGCGATGGCAACCAGTGCTGCGACTTCGATGCGGATGTACACAGCACAAGAGATGGACAGGCTGGATCTTGAAAGCCGAGGTTTTTTATTGTTCCTTGAACAAGTGAAAGTATTAACTCCTGAAATTCGTGAAATGGTGATTGATCGAGTGATGGGTTTAGAAACCAATGAATTTGAATTGGATGACTTAAAGTGGATCATTTTGATGGTGCTATTTAATGTACCGGGAAATGAAAATGCTTACACGCTTATGGAAGAGCTGCTATACACCAAAGATCAAGGTATTTTGCATTGATTGCAGCCGTTCGTTTAGTTGAGCATTATGAGTCGTAAAACCGAGTCCCCCCTTTTTTCTGCGCATGGACAAGCGCTGCAGCATGAGCCTTGTCCGCAATGTGGTGGCCAATTACAGCTTCGTCGGGGTAAGCATGGGCTGTTTTTAGGCTGTAACCATTATCCCAATTGTGACTATATTAAGCCGCTGCAGCAAAATGATGGTCATATCGTTAAGGAGTTGGGTGTGCCATGCCCAGAGTGTGGCCATGAATTAGTGTTACGCCAAGGTCGTTATGGCATGTTTATCGGGTGTAGTCATTATCCGCATTGCCACCATATCCAAGATACAGATTCCCCTGCAGACAATGTTCCTCAGTCAAAACAGCTTTGTCCTGAATGTTTGAAAGGCCATTTAGTGGAGCGAAAAACGCGCCATGGTAAAACTTTTCATGCTTGCGATAATTACCCTAAATGCAAGTTTGCCGTTAATCAGCAACCTGTTGCCGGTAAATGCGAAAAATGTGGGTTTGGATTATTGATAGAGAAAAAACTCGCCAGTGGTATCAAGCTGCAATGTGCTGATCGAAAATGTGGTCATATTCAATCCGCCACAGAGCAAAGCGACCGCATATGAAAATGGCACATTGAACGTGCCATTTTTTATCCATATTTATCGTCAATTAGGTTTATTTTAGATCGTCGGCTTGAGCGCTTGAACAAAATGGTGCAAGGCTGGATACGTTGTCGCATCAAGCACTTCAGCCAAGCAACAGAGCGTTCGTTGCAACTGCGCGTTGTAATCTGCACTGACATTAATATGGCCCATTTTGCGCCCAGCACGTTTCTCTTTGCCATACCAATGAATGTGGCAGCCTTCAATCGCCATCACGGCTTCTGGTAAATTGTCCTCACCCAAAATATTAATCATCGCGGTTGGGCGAAGTAACTTCGTGCTGCCTAAAGGTAAGCCACATACTGCGCGAAGGTGATTCTCAAATTGACAGGTTTCTGCGCCTTGCTGTGTCCAGTGACCAGAGTTATGGACTCGTGGTGCAATTTCATTCACCAACAATGTTCCCTGCACATCAAAAAACTCGAGCGCTAGCACACCGACATAATTGAGACGAGCGGCAACCGAGGTAAACATCGACAGTGCTTGCTCTTGCAAGGCTGGGTCATCTATCGCCGTTGATAAACTTAGTACACCGTTGATGTGCACATTTTCTGCCAGCGGGTAAACCGCGATGCTGCCATCTTTGGCACGCGCGCCGACTAACGAGACTTCACGATCAAAGGGGACAAACTGCTCTGCCACTATCGCTTGAGTCGGAGTGGCTTGGATACAGGCTTCCATTTCTGGCCAAATGAGCTCTGCTTGTGAAGCTTCTTTTAAACGCCATTGACCCTTTCCGTCATAGCCACCCAGTGCACTTTTTAGAACTATAGGTAGGCCGATGTTGGTTATCGCGGCATCTAAATCTTCACGAGTATTAATCACAAAGTATTGGGCATTTTTTGCGTTGGCTTCATCGAGTAGCGCTTTTTCAAGACGGCGATCGCCTCCGGCTTTAATGGCTTCGACGCTAGGAAGAAACTTACCACTTTGCTCACAAACAGTGAGGATTTCATGGGGAATATGCTCAAATTCAGCGGTAATGACATCCGCTTGTTTGATCGCATTGTCTAAACCATGACCAGTGATGTGTAATGTCAAAGGATGGACGATGTTACCGCTGCCCACATCAAAAGCGGAGATTTGAATGTTCAGCGGAGCGCCAGCCAGAGCCATCATGCGTGCCAGTTGCCCAGCGCCCAAGACTAAAACGTGCATAGTATCAATCCTCTGCAGGGTTAGGGTGGCTCAACACCGCTTCAGTTTGTGCTAAACGAAATGCTTCCACTTTTGCCATGACGGCCTCATCACTGGTGCCGATGATTTGCGCGGCAAGCAGCCCAGCATTGGCCGCGCCTGCTTCTCCAATAGCTAAGGTGCCCACCGCAATCCCTTTTGGCATTTGCACAATCGAGAGTAAAGAGTCCATCCCTTTGAGTGCCTTTGACTGAACGGGAACGCCAAGTACCGGCAAGCTAGTAAACGCTGCCGTCATGCCCGGCAGGTGTGCGGCTCCGCCTGCGCCAGCTATGATGACTTTAAGGCCGCGTTCTCTTGCGCTGGTGGCGTAATCGGCAAGAAGTTGAGGTGTGCGGTGAGCAGAGACAACTTTGGTTTCGTATGCCACACCAAATTGATCCAACATGTCAGCAGCTAGCTTCATTGTGGGCCAATCGGATTTTGAACCCATGATAATTCCGACTTTCATCTCAAACTCCTTAATACTTCTAAAAATGGGGTGAGCGGGATAATTTGCGCGCATTATACGAGTATTTTTTCCTTAGGAAAACGTTTGCGTCAGCTTAATTGTGCAATTGATACATTTTATAAACAAATAGCTTTAGCCAGTTTTCAACGAAGTTTGTACACTTA
>NZ_CAWNIB010000264.1:0-19604 GCF_963874405.1 Vibrio sp. V08_P9A1T1 | reverse complement strand
GGCTCGTAGATGTGTTTAAGCGAGAAGAAGTGGTCGTGGGCGTGCTCGTGGTGGTTGTCGTGCTCGGGGTCGTGGTCGTGGTCGTGGTCGTGGTCGTGGTCGTGGTGCTCACCATTTAACGTATGCGCGATACGACTTTCTTCTAAATGACACTTGGCCGGAGCGGGCAGTTGGAAAATGCCATCGGCGTGGCTGAACTGCTCAAGGACTTTATTTAAGCGCTGTTGTTGTTCATCATTTTGTGGTGCATGTTCAAAGCCGACTACATCAGCGCCGGGGGCGGTGATTTCAATCAGTAAATCTTGCCCATCTTGAGCAATATTGAACTCGACGTGGCCATGTACATGAGCCTCATGTTGGCGAAACTCTTCATTTGCCAGTGCTGGCATGCTTAAAATTAGGCCGATAGAGAGAGCGAGTTTACGTTGGATAAACATTGGGTGATTCCTTTTAAACATCAAAATAGCCCTTAGCGCGTTGGCTTTGGGTAACAAATCATAAATAACTAGATAAGACGTCTAAAAGTGAGGAGGTGAGCGAGCAAGATAAGCGTAATGAACTGAGGGGCGACGCTGAGTTTTCTCTACTGATGATCGAATTTCGCAGCCACTAACGGCAGGAAGGATAGGCAGCGCACTGCTTAGACCATTTTGAAAGCCAGAAAAAAGTTGGCAATGATGCTGCGCGTGATGCGCAGGATTAGTATCGAGGTGATGATCTACATAAGCGACATTCAACCATAGCATCAGCAGCATGGCACATAATGCAATGCTTTGAGCTCGGTAATGGGGGCAACGTAGACGGGTAAACATCAAACCAATACAGTAGTAAAATGATAATTGTTATAATATAACAATATTGTGAGAATAAAGCGTACTCTTATTTTTATAAAAGCACCTTTCACCACGATATGTTTAGCAAAGGCAGCCGTGTTATCGGCCACCTAAGGTTATTATAAATTCTGTTTGATCAAGCCTAAAACCGTTTGAATTTCCTCATCACTCAATGCACCTTCCTTAACAAACAGTACCTTACCTTGCTTATCTTGAACGATGATCGCTGATGATTCCTCTTTTAAATCCCACGCTTTGGCTACATTTCCCGTTTCATCTAGCACCATGGAAGACCACGGAAACTCTTTCTTGCTGTCTTGAGCGGAAGATTTGACAAACGATCCTGTGCCCCAAATCGCATCATCTTGGTTGATGATCGAGGTGGTTTGATAACTTTCTGCGGGAAATTGTGCGGCCGTAATGGCGGCCATCAATGGTGCATTTAACGCTTTAGCACTGCTGCGACCAGCAATGGCTTGAATGACGCGCACTTTGCCTAGCAGTTGGCTGGTATCCCAAGTTTGAAAGGCCGTTTTATCATCTTGTAGGATGATTTCACCATATTTTTCCACTGAAACATCAGCAACTTGCTGACCTTGGGTAATGTTGTGTGCCATGGCAAGCGCTGGACAGCAGGCCATTAGAATGGCGATCACTCGTTTACTTTTCATTGTAGGGGTCCCTTTTAGTTGAGCAACAAAGGTATAGCATAGAATCAATAAAACCACGAAAAGAGGCCATTAAGCGGTTAACAAAATGCTAACAAAGCCTCAATTCTACACGCTTTATTCGCTGAGCTGGGGTGGGAAGCAGATGCCTGTTCCTCCTAACCCACAATAACCATTCGGATTTTTAGCTAAATATTGTTGATGATAGCTTTCGGCGTAGTAGTAAGGACCTGCGGGTGCAATTTCGGTGGTAATTAAGGCTCGTTGACTGGCTGACAACGCCTGCTGGTATCGCTGCTTTGAGGCTTGTGCTATTTGCTGTTGTTGTTCTGAATAGGTATAGATAGCGGAGCGATACTGAGTGCCTTTATCGTTACCTTGACGCATGCCTTGGGTCGGATCGTGCTTTTCCCAAAAATGACTTAATAGCTTTTCTAATGGCAAGCGCTGTGGATCAAAGATTACGCGTACCACTTCAGTATGACCAGTTTCACCACTGCATACTTCTTCGTAAGTTGGGTTTGGGGTAAAGCCGCCGGCATAGCCTACTGAAGTCGACACCACACCATCGAGTTGCCAAAATAAGCGTTCAGCGCCCCAAAAACAGCCCATACCAATCACTATTTGTTGCTGATGCTCATTAGGCTGCTCAGTGATGTTGCTGTGGTTAACGTAATGAATTTCCTCCACTGACATAGGGGTTTCTCGTCCTTTCAGTGCTGTTTGTGCGCTGACCATTGTTTGTTTATTGAGCATGAGCTTTCCTTTTGTGTACCGATTTTTGGCTTTATTTATTGTTGTTGAGCCACTGTTTCACATTCAGCCCGAATAATTGACTGATTTCATACAGACGGAGCTTGCTATTGGCGGTATGATTTCCATCCATTAACGATCTGTTTACTCAACTGTTCCTTTAATTAAGCATGAGACGAAAATCATTACCAGTTCTATTCACGATGCTACTTATTTCCACTTCGGCGTATGCCAAGGTGGCGTTAACCATTAATGGTTTAGAGGGTGAATTAGAAAACAACGTTGAAGCCTATTTATCGTCGATTCCAGAGAGCGACTATTCAACGCATCTTCGTTTTCAATCTCGTTTAGAGAAAAGCATGACGGAAGCGCTTGTCGCGCTGGGTTACTACCATCCTCAATTTGAGTTTGTGGTGGTGAGCGATGAGCAAGAGCTGATGGTCAATATCAATCCTGGACCGCTAACAACCATTAAAGAGATGGATGTGGTGATCAGCGGGGAAGCTGAATCTGATGCTGATTTTGCCAATCTCATTAACCGCAATGCCCTTAAAATGGGCGCGGCGGTTAATCATGGCCAGTACGATGCTTTGAAATCGGGTATCCGTAACTTAGCTTTGCAAAAAGGTTATTTTAACGGGAATTTTGAATTAAGCCGTTTGGAAGTTGCGCCAGAGTTGAATGAAGCTTTCGTACGCCTTCATTTTAACAGTGGTATTCGTTACCATTTTGGTCCCTCGCTCATTACTGGCAGCCAAATTGAAGATCAGCGAGTTCGCTCACTTCAGCCCTATAAAACCAATGATCCTTACCTTGTTTCCAAGGTAGGGGAATATAACCAAAACTTATCCAATACTGATTGGTTTTCCTCTGTTTTTGTTGAACCCGATCTTAGCCAACTGGAGAACGGTCGCGAACTGCCGATGAAGGTTTCCCTTGCACCGCAAGCTCGAAATCAGCTTGAAACCGGTTTAGGTTACTCAACGGATGTGGGAGTGCGTGGTTCATTCAAGTGGAAGAAACCTTGGGTTAACAGCCTCGGCCACAGTTTTGATAGCAGTTTCTCCCTTTCTGCCCCAGAGCAGACCATTACCGCTGGCTACAAAATACCGCTAGAAGATGTGCGGCGTGAATATTATCGAATTCAGTATGGAATGAAGAATGTCGATAACCGTGATACGAAGAGTTTGGAGTCTAACTTATCGTTTGAACGCCACTGGCTGCGTGATGGTGGTTGGCATCGAACCCTATTCGTTCGTTATTTGATAGAAAACTACGAACAAGGTTTGCAAAGCGATGTCGGCCAGTTTGTATTACCGGGAGCGACCTATTCTCGTACGCGTGTTCGTGGTGGTTCAATGCCGATGTGGGGCGATAAACAGAGCATCACACTTGAGTATGGCGATCCAAATTTCGTCTCTGAAACGCGTGTGGTGCGGTTGTTGGCGGGCACGGCTTGGATACGCAGCGCTGGGCAAAACCATCGTGGTTTATTGCGTTTAGACGGCGGCGCAAACTTCAGTGAAGAGTTTGACAAACTCTCGCCTTCTCTGCGCTTCTTTGCTGGTGGCGATAACAATTTACGAGGGTATAGCTATCAATCTATCTCACCTAAAGATGCCAGCGGCGCACTGACTGGGGCCAAATACATCGCCACCAGTTCGTTGGAGTATCAATATCGCTTGGTTGGAAATTGGTGGGGCGCACTGTTTGTCGATTATGGCGATGCCTTTAATGACTCACCGGATTGGAAAACCGGTGTGGGAGCTGGGATTCGCTGGGCTTCTCCGGTTGGACCGATCCGCTTAGATTTTGCATGGGGGCTTGACGCCAATCCCGGCGATGAATTTCAGCTGCATTTCACCTTGGGGCCTGAACTATGACCAAAGTGATGTTGAAGATAACCAAATGGGCATCGGCGATTTTATTCACCTTGTTGGGTGCGTTATTTATTGCACTCGCAGCCTTGTTGTTTACCAATACAGGGCTTAACGGCCTATTGTGGGGAGCGCAAAAAGCGCTGCCACAACTGCAGGTTGCCAGTGCTCAAGGTGCCATTTTTCCACGTTTCACGCTCAACCAAGTCACCTTTTCCGATGAAGCATTAAAGCTCGATCTCGATGTGCAGCGAGTGACATTAGCCATAAGTGCTAGCTGCTTATTAGAGCCTTCAATTTGCTTAAATGAACTTGCGATCAGTGGCTTAAAGCTGGCACTGCCAGAGCTTCCCCCTTCGACGCAAGGTGAGCCTTCGTCTGCCTCTGATCCCATTACGTCAATCTCTACACCGGTGCCAATTAAGGTTGGCCGTGTGGAGCTCAATGATATTCAGCTGGATATTTTGGGTAATACGCTGGCATGGAAGCAATTTTCTACTCATGCCTCATTTCAAGGTAATCGCTTACGGATTGGCAAAACCAGTTGGAGCGATATTCAACTGAAGCTTGCGACCAATGAAGATGTCGATTCAGCCTCAAGCGCACAATCCAAATCCACTCCATCCACAACCGTATCATCGACGGCGGCACCTGCGGTGAAAACGCCCATCACCTTGCCAGAGGTGATCATTCCGCTGCAATTGGAAGTGGAGCGTTTTGATATCAATCAGTTTACTCTTGAGCAAGCTGAGCCTTTGGTTGTCAAGCATCTTGGTTTGGTCGCCAATGCTTATCAGAGCAGTGTTTCATTAAAATCACTTGAGCTTGAGCTGCCACAATTGATTGCCAACCTAAAAGCTGATGCGCAGCTGAAGGGAGACTATCCGCTCAATCTCTCTTTAAAAAGCACGCTCAAAATGGCCGAAGCTCAGGGGCAAACACTGGCACTAGAGGCTTCGGGTAGCTTGGGTGATTTAACACTCAACGCGAAATTGGGCGGGCTTGCGCAAGCAAACTTAAATGCGCAATTGGCGCTACTGCAACCTGAGATCCCGTTTGATATTTCGTTGGATGATGTTCAAGCACAGTGGCCATTGATTGGGCAAGGAGACTATTTTGTTCGCGTGCCGAGTTTAAAAACTCAAGGCTCACTCGACGGATATAGCGTGGCGCTCAATGGCCAATTGCAAGGTAAAGATCTGCCCGATGTGACGCTGGATGTTGCTGGTAAAGGCACTTTACAGCAAATCAACTTAGATTCTTTGCTAATCGATACCTTAGGGGGGCAAATTGCTGGCCAAGTGATGGCCAACTGGCAAGCCCAAATTCACTGGCAAGCGGCGCTGAATTTAGAGCAGATTCAGCCGGGATTACAGTGGCCGCAAGCCGAAGGCGTGATCAGCGGTAAGCTCGAAACTACGGGTGAGCTTACCGAGCAGGGCGGTTGGAACGTTGCGCTGCCTATTTTGGATATTGAGGGTGTGTTGCGTGGCTACCCACTGAATATTGAAGGTCAATTAAACGCATCAGATATGACAGGGAAAGGCGCTTTTACTGTGTCGACCAGCGGCTTAACGTTAGCCCATGGACCCAACCAGATTACGGCCAAAGGTGAGCTGGATAAAGAGTGGCGTATGGGCTTATCGGTTGATTTTGCGGATCTGGTGAAAAGTGTTCCTGATTTGCACGGCAAAGTGATTGGCGATATTTATCTGCGTGGTGATTTACAGCAGCCACAAATCAAGCTGCGCCTCAATGCAAATGATCTTGCTTGGCAGCAACAAGCGACCCTAAAGCAGGTGACTTTAACTGGTGATGTTACGCCACTTCCTGTGCCACAAGCCGAAGTGAAATTGCAGGCGAGCCAGTTGAGTTACCAGCAGCAGTTAGTTGATAGTGTGGACTTGCGTTTTTCAGGCACGCAGGCGCAGCATCAACTGAGCTTAGACGTCATTTCAAATCTGATTTCAACCAGCTTGGCGATCAGCGGATCTTTTGAAGATAAGCCGACGATGCAGTGGCAAGGTGCGCTGGAACGAGTACAACTGTCCACAGAACAAGGGCCGTGGCTATTAAACCAAGCGACACCTGTTGCGGTTAATATCGAGAAACAACAAGCTACGATTGCCGCGCATTGTTGGCAGCAAGAGGGAGCATCGCTCTGCTTAGATAAAGACGCGACTGTGGGGCAAAGTGGTGCGGCCGAGCTCTCTCTCAACCATTTTGATTTTCAGCAAATCGCAATGTTTTTACCGCAAGAGACTCAACTTAAAGGCCAAGCCGATGTCAGTCTCACAGCTCAATGGGCGCCCAATACTGCGCCTCAAGCGAAAGTGTCACTCAGCTTAAGCCAAGGTGCAGTCACGCAGCACATCGACCAAGCCATTACTTTAGGTTGGGATAGCGTCACTATTGAAAGTACGCTTGAACAGAACAAGCTGTTTGCTCGTTGGCTAGTGGATGTGACCGATAATGGCGATCTGTCGGGGCAAATAACCATTGCGGATCTAATGGCAAAAGAAAAAATGATGGATGGCGCATTAACGCTTTCCACCTTTAATATTGATTTTCTACAGCCGCTGCTTGGGGATTATAGCCAAGCGAAATCGAAGATTAGCAGTCAACTTGCCTTCAGTGGGCCGATGTTGCACCCGAAAGTGATGGGCAGCGTGGTGGTGGATGACATTGTCGTCAAAGGCGATATTTCGCCGCTGGATGTTACCTCGGGCCGAGTGGCGATGGACTTTAATGGTTACCAAGCCTTGCTCAATGCAGCGATTCAAACTGCGGATGGCGAGTTGAGTATCAAGGGGGATGCCGACTGGCAGAAAATGGAGCAGTGGCGTGCCAACCTGCGCGTGTTGGCCGATGAGCTATTGGTGGATCTGCCGCCTATCGTCAAGATTAAAGTTATCCCAGATATGAGCATCACACTAGAACCTCAACTGGCCACTGTGACAGGGAATATTAACCTGCCTTGGGGACGTATCGTGGTAGAAGAGTTGCCTCCGAGCGCGATTGGTGTCTCCAAAGATCAAGTGATATTGGACGCTGCTTTACAGCCTGTGAGCGAGCAAAGCGCCATGCCATTTAACGTTGAAACGAATGTAAACATCTCGATTGGTGATGATTTCCGGCTCAGTGCCTTTGGTTTGCAAGGCGGCTTGATTGGCCGCCTCAATGTGGCGCAAAAGGATAAAGGCCCTTTTATTACTGGAGAAGTAAATATCCAAAATGGTTCGTATCGATCCTTTGGACAAGATTTGCTGATCCAAGAAGGCAAAATTTTAATGAATGGACCGGTTGATCAACCTTATGTTTCGATTAAAGCGGTGCGCAACCCGGATAACACACAAGATGGCGTGATTGCAGGAGTAAAAGTGACCGGCTCTGCCGATGAACCCATAGTCTCCATTTTTTCAGAACCCGCGATGCCACAAGCCAATGCACTTTCTTACCTACTTCGTGGTCAGAATATTGATGGCGAGGCGGGTGGCAATGCGATGACCACTGCACTGATTGGTTTGAGCTTGGCACAAAGCGGTAAGGTGGTGGGCGAAATTGGTCAAGCCTTCGGTGTGCAAGATCTGCAATTGGATACGGCCGGTTCCGGTGATGATTCACAAGTGACGGTAAGCGGCTATATTTTACCGGGGCTACAAGTGAAATATGGTGTTGGTATTTTCAGCTCGGTGGGCGAATTTACCGTGCGTTACCGCTTGATGAGGGATTTGTACGTTGAAGCGGTATCCGGTTTAGATAGCGCGGTGGATCTTTTGTATCAGTTTGAATTTAACTAGGGACAGTCATATGCAACATCTGGTTTTTGTCTACGGCACATTACGCCGTGGTGAAAGTAATGCGCATCTGCTTGAGACAAGCGAAATGTTAGGATCGTTCTACACGCCAGCTGACTATGCGCTGTATGATCTAGGTCCATATCCTGGCTTGGCTCAGGGACAGCAATCGATAGTCGGTGAGGTATATCGAGTGGATGAGCAGACACTAGCAAAACTCGATCTTTTAGAAGATATTCCCATCGAATATCGCCGTGAAACGATCGAAACCCCATTTGGCCGTGCGTGGATTTATCTCTATCAAGATCACAGCCGTCTTACTGCTGTGATTAATTCTGGAGACTGGTGCCAACGGGTGTAACGAATGGCGTTGAAAATGGAAATAAAAAGCCACATCGCATATTAGCAGGATGTGGCTTTTTATTTATAACGACACTTATACCCTTCCTACTTGAAGCTGCAGCGGTGTTGGCTACGTTTGTTCACCCCAATCACATAGTTTGCCTATGCTCATGGGGACTCACTCACTTGCCGCCTACCTGCAACTCCAAGTTGTTTAGGTATATAACTATCGTGACTGTTTAATGATGGTGACTATTTTTGAGCGCGTTCAAATGAAGTCAGGATTTCAGCTCGCGCGGCAGCGGCATCTTCCCATCCATCGACTTTGACCCATTTGCCCGCTTCAAGCTCTTTATAGCGTTCAAAGAACTGTGTAATTTGCGCTTTCAGTAGTGCTGGCAGGTCATTTACGTCTTGAATGTGGTCGTACTCTTTGGTGAGCTTGGAGTGAGGAACCGCCACCACTTTGGCATCTTCACCAGACTCATCGGTCATCTTCAATACGCCAACTGGGCGGCAGCGAATCACCGAGCCTGGCATGAGCGGATAAGGCGTGGGCACCAACACATCGACAGGATCGCCATCGAGCGATAAGGTGTGATTCACATAACCGTAGTTGCATGGGTAGAACATAGGTGAAGACATGAAACGGTCCACAAATACCGCACCAGATTCTTTGTCGACTTCGTATTTGATTGGGTCGGCGTTGGCTGGAATTTCAATCACCACGTAAATATCATCAGGCAGTGATTTTCCTGCCGGAACGTTGTTTAAGCTCATTTAGCATTTCCTTTTTCGTCGCTGGACTTGAATTGTTTTGGGTTGATTAACAGAACGTAAACGCTTGTGTTGCAACTTTAGCGGTAAATAGGAAACGGTGTAAACCGTAAAAAGAGAGTCTTGCCTCATATTTATCGATAAAAAAAGCGCCTAGAGTTAGGCGCTCATTGAGCTGATTTAATCGCGATTGAGTTCCAAGAACTCTTCCAATTTATGGACCATATTTTTTGAACCGCAGAAGAATGGCACACGTTGATGCAGTTCTGTCGGCTTAATATCCAACACGCGATTGACGCCGTCAGAAGCAATACCGCCTGCTTGTTCAATCAAAAACGCCATTGGATTACATTCGTACAATAGGCGCAGCTTGCCGTTTGGATGGCTTTGCGTGCTTGGGTATAGATAGATGCCACCTTTGAGCAGATTACGGTGAAAATCCGCCACTAGCGAACCAATGTAACGTGACGTGTAAGGGCGATTATCTTCAGGCACATTCTCTTGGCAGTATTTAATGTATTTTTTGACGCCAGTTGGGAAGCGGATGTAGTTACCTTCATTGATGGAGTAAATTTTACCATCATCGAAGGTCATCATATTGGGGTGTGAAAGATAGAAAGTGCCGAGTGACGGATCATAAGTAAAGCCATTCACGCCGTTGCCGGTGGTATACACCAACATGGTTGAAGAGCCGTAAATAACATAACCAGCCGCAACCTGTTTATTACCGGGTTGTAAGAAGTCTTCTTGTGTTGGTGGCGTGCCGACTGGCGATACGCGGCGATAAATAGAAAAAATCGTGCCGACAGAAACATTGACATCGATGTTGGATGAGCCGTCCAGCGGGTCCATCAACACCACGTATTTTGCGTTTTTGTTGAGCTCTTTGCTAAACGCAACCGCTTCATCTTCTTCTTCACTGGCGACACCACACACTTGATCGCGCGCTTCAAGCGCCGCTTTAAATTTTTCGTTGGCGTAGACATCGAGTTTTTGTTGTTCTTCGCCTTGAATATTATCCGTACCAACTGCACCGGTAATATCAGCAAGGCCTGCTTTGTTGATTTCTCTATTAACAATTTTTGCCGCAAGACGAATAGAGGACAACAGAGATGAAAGATCACCGCTTGCGTGGGGGAAGTCATGTTGTTTCTCAACAATAAACTCGCCAAGAGTGCGAATCTCAGACATGTTATTTCCTTAACATAGCTATATAGGGGGGAGTGATTGTTTCACAACGCATCCTCTTGTTGGGATGTCGGCCGAAACGAGTGACCCATTTGATAACGTTTGGGTAACACTGCGATTTTAGGGCTTAGATCTTTTTAATGGTAATGAAGTAACAGATTGAGATCTCAATTTGTTTGTCGACTTTTTAGAAGTTGCAAACATGCTCGCTTTTCTTAAATGGATGGTGATAATGGAGGCAATCACTCACAACGCCATGTGCGAGGCTAGGATTTATGCATATTCACATTCTTGGGATTTGCGGTACGTTTATGGGCGGTGTTGCCGTTTTAGCGCGGCAATTAGGTCATAAAGTTACCGGCAGCGACGCCAACGTTTACCCACCGATGAGTACGTTATTGGAGTCTCAAGGGATCGAGATTATCGAAGGCTTTGACCCTGCTCAATTAGAGCCCAAGCCTGATTTGGTGGTGATTGGCAACGCCATGAGTCGCGGCAATCCGTGTGT
Organism: Vibrio sp. V08_P9A1T1; assembly: GCF_963874405.1. Taxonomy (NCBI): domain Bacteria; kingdom Pseudomonadati; phylum Pseudomonadota; class Gammaproteobacteria; order Vibrionales; family Vibrionaceae; genus Vibrio; species Vibrio sp. V08_P9A1T1. The sequence continues at coordinate 8,861 of NZ_CAWNIB010000264.1, read as the reverse complement.
TGAATATGTGCTGAACCACAACTTGCGTTACACCTCTGGCCCGCAATGGTTGCAAGAGTTCCTGTTGCATGACCGCTGGGTTCTTGCGGTGGCTGGTACACACGGTAAAACCACCACGTCGAGCATGTTGGCGTGGATCTTAGAAGATTGCGGTTACCAACCGGGCTTTTTGGTGGGAGGCGTACTTGGCAACTTTGGCATTTCTGCGCGTTTGGGCGAAAGCATGTTTTTTGTGGTTGAAGCCGATGAATATGACAGTGCTTTTTTCGATAAGCGTTCTAAGTTTGTCCATTATCACCCACGCACTTTAGTGTTGAATAACTTAGAGTTTGATCATGCAGACATTTTTGACGATCTTGAAGCGATTAAGCGCCAATTTCATCATCTAGTGCGTACTGTTCCGGGCAATGGTCGTATTTTTGCTCCGCAAAAAGAGCGCGCATTAGCGGATGTTCTCGCACGTGGCTGCTGGAGCGAAACTGAGTTTACCGGTGAGCAAGCGCAGTGGAAAGCTGAAAAAATTACGCGTGATGGTTCGCAATTTGATGTGTTCTTTGACAATGAACGCGTGGGGCGCGTAACTTGGGATTTGGTTGGCGATCATAATGTCGATAACGCCTTAATGGCGATTGGCGCGGCGCGTCACGTGGGGGTCACTCCGGATTTAGCCTGTCAAGCTTTGGGTAAATTTATCAATACCAAACGTCGTTTAGAGCTCAAAGGCGAAGTGAACGGTATTACGTTGTATGACGATTTTGCTCATCATCCAACGGCCATTGAACTTACTTTGGGTGGTTTACGTAACAAGGTAGGCGATCAGAAAATTATCGCGGTTTTAGAGCCTCGTTCGGCTACGATGAAGTTGGGCGTACATAAGCAAACTTTAGCGGCGTCATTACAGCAAGCCGATTCAGTTTATCTCTATCAGCCGAACAATCTTGCTTGGTCGGTGCAGGATGTAGCTGATCAATGCTCACAACCAGCGCAAGTGAATGATGATATTGATGCTTTCGTCGCGCAAATTGCGCAGGAAGCCCAGCCGGGCGATCACATTTTGGTGATGAGCAATGGTGGCTTTGAAGGTATTCATAACAAGCTACTGCTTGCATTAAATCAAGCCATGTAATGCCAGCCAGCGACACAAACGAAATAGAGAGTTATGACAACACAACAGAAAGCCATCACTTTAGCCTTTACTGGCGCTTCAGGTGCTCCTTACGGACTTCGTCTATTGGAGTGTTTATTGGCTGCAGATTACCGAGTGTATCTTTTGATCTCTTCGGCCGCGCGCGTTGTGCTTGCAACCGAGCACGGTTTGAGGTTGCCCAGTGGGACTGAGGCAGCCAAAGCAGCGTTGGTGGAACATTTACACTGCGATGCCTCACAGCTTGTCGTGTGCGGCAAAGAAGAGTGGTTCTCTCCAGTGGCTTCGGGCTCTGCTGCGCCAAAACAGATGGTGGTGTGCCCATGTTCGGCAGGCAGCGTTGCGGCGATTGCCCATGGCATGTCCGATAATTTGATCGAACGGGCTGCTGATGTAGTGATGAAAGAGCGTGGCCAACTGGTGTTAGTGGTGCGCGAAACTCCGTTTTCCACCTTACATTTAGAAAACATGCTCAAGTTGTCGCAAATGGGCGTCACCATTATGCCCGCAGCCCCCGGTTTTTATCATCAGCCGCAGTCAATTGAAGACTTGGTCGATTTTATGGTGGCGCGTATTTTGGACCATTTAGGCGTTGAACAAGGGCTTGTGCCACGTTGGGGATATGACTCACGCCCAACGGTATAGCTTATTGCGTTAATTCCAATTACAATCCACCTCACTCAACGGGGAGCAAATCATTCATCTCAATGAATGCTGCTGAGATCAAGCGTGAGCTTGGGACCCGTAAACCTGAACCAGATAATGCTGGCGTAGGAATTGGGTTAGGATCTCAGAATAGGAATAATGGAATATTCTCATCCTCCTCAAGCCTGTGCCGCTCAACCAAGGAGAGCGACCAGTTGAACACCACTCTTAATACCATTGCACTTGCCACCATCACCTCTTTTTCAGCGCATGCCGCTGACAATATCCTTACCGTTTATACCTATGACTCGTTCGCATCAGAATGGGGCCCGGGACCGGCGATTGAAAAAGCATTCGAAGCACAATGCGCTTGCGATCTTCAGTTTGTGGCACTCGATGATGGGGTATCGATCCTAAACCGTTTGCGTCTTGAAGGTAATAACAGTAAAGCAGACATCGTACTCGGTTTAGATAACAACTTAATGGCCGAGGCCAAACAGACTGGCTTATTGGCAGATCATAATGTCGAGACGGGCCAAGTCACGCTACCCGGTGGTTGGAGTGATGAAATATTTGTTCCTTATGATTACGGCTATTTTGCCTTTGTTTACAATAAAGAGAAATTAGCAAACCCACCCCAAAGCTTAAAAGAGTTGGTAGAAAAGCGCGATGATCTTAAAGTGATTTATCAAGATCCGCGCACTTCAACACCCGGTCAAGGCTTACTGCTGTGGATGAAATCTGTCTATGGTGAGAAAGCCAATTTAGCATGGCAACAGCTCGCCAATAAGACGGTGACAGTCACCAAAGGTTGGTCAGAAGCCTATGCGATGTTTCTAAAAGGTGAGTCCGATCTGGTGCTCTCTTACACCACCTCTCCAGCCTATCATTTGATTGCGGAAAATGACGCCAAGTACGCGGCTGCTGATTTTGCCGAAGGACACTACATGCAAGTGGAAGTGGCTGCGAAAGTAAAACACAGTGATAACGGAAAATTGGCCGATGAGTTCATGCACTTTATTTTAAGTGATCAATTTCAGTCGGTGATGCCAACCGGAAACTGGATGTATCCTGTGACGTCTGTCGCGCTACCGAAAGGTTTTGAAACGCTGACTGTGCCACCAAAGGCGCTCACCTTTAGCGCACAAGAGGTGTCTGAGATGCGTAAAGCGTGGATCCGTGAGTGGCAAACCGCCTTAACGTTTTAAGGTTCGATAAAGTTTGAATGCTATTCCTAAAATAGGCATTGGGGTCGCGATGCTTGTCGCGACCTTTGTCATCAGTGCGTTGGCGGCGTTGCTGTTACAAGCACCCAGCTTAAATGTGATGCACGTATGGCAAGACCCGTATTATCGCCATGTTACTCAATTTAGTTTTTACCAAGCCAGCTTGTCGATGCTGCTCAGTGTTGGTTTCGCGGTTCCTGTCGCTCACGCACTTTACCGTCGTCGATTTTGCGGACGTGCGCTGCTGATCAAATTGTTTGCAACGACCTTAGTGCTTCCAGTGCTGGCGGGCGTATTTGGTTTGTTGGCCATTTATGGTAATAGCGGCCTGCTCGCCTCGCTGCTTGCGTGGTTTGATAGCAAACTGCCGTTTTCCATTTACGGATTAAACGGTATTTTACTGGCGCATCTGTTTTTTAATCTCCCGTATGCCAGCCGTTTATTGCTGCAAGCGTTAGAGTCGATCCCGGCAGAACAACATAAGTTATGCGCGCATCTTGGCATGAGTCATTGGCACAAATTTCGTTGGGTTGAATGGCCACGTTTACGTCAGCAGCTTCCTCATGTCTGTGGTTTGGTGTTCATGCTCTGTTTTACCAGTTTTGCCACTGTGATGGCACTTGGCGGCGGGCCTAAATCAACCACGATTGAGCTGGCGATTTATCAGGCGATCAAATTTGATTTTGATTTACAAGCTGGCGCGCTGCTTGCGCTGTGGCAGATGTTGTTATGCGGGCTGCTGTCTCTATCCATTTCACGCTTAGCGAAGCCGTTAGCCATCACCACAGGGCGTCAAGCGAGTGATTATGTGGTTAGTCGAGACAATCGAAAAGCACAATGCTGGGACGGCGCATGGATCTTCCTTGCGTTGCTGTTAGTACTTCCGCCGCTGGTGATGGTCATCTTGAGCGGTTTAAATTCGCAGCTTTTTCACGTCTTGAGCGATGAGCAATTCTGGCGTGCGCTTTGGGCTTCACTGCAAGTGGCGTTATTGGCAAGCGTGGTTGCTGTTTCGGCTGGGGTTGCCATACTCATCACGACTCGCGCTTTGCGCCTGCAGCAGCACAACCGTAAGGCGGACCAACTAGAGTTGATTGGCGCGATTATTTTGGTCACGCCAGGGCTTGTTATCAGCACCGGGCTTTTTCTGTTGCTACGTATCTGGACCGATGCATTTAGCTTAGCGTATTGGGTGGTTTTTTTCGTCAATGGCTTAATGGCATTGCCGTATGTGTTGAAAACATTGGCGCAACCTATGCTGCATATCGCGCAGCAATATCAATGGTTATGTGCCAGCCTTGGCATTAAAGGGTGGCAGCGTTTGCAAGTGATTGAGCTGCGTGCGTTGCGTAAACCCTTAGCGCATGCCTTTGCGATCAGCTTTTTGCTCTCAATGGGGGATTTAAGTGCGATTGCTCTATTTGGTAGCCAAGAGTTTAGAACCTTACCGCTTTACCTGTTCCAACTGCTGGGCAGTTACCAAATGCAAGCGGCGGCGGTGGTTTCTCTTACGCTGTTGTTACTCAGTGTGGGTTGTTTTGCCCTCATTGAGCGGTTATTTCACTCATATTCAAAGGTAAAGCAATGTTAGAACTCAAGGCCGTACACTATGAGTATCAACAGGAGTGGTTTGAATTTTCGCTCTCTGTACCGCGAGGGGCGATTCTCTCTTTGATGGGGCCAAGTGGCGCGGGCAAGTCGACTTTACTGAGCTTAGTTGCGGGTTTTATTGCACCGAAAAGCGGCGATATCCAAGTGCAAGGGCAATCCTTACTTGGGCAGGAGCCACACTTGCGTCCTTTTTCGATGCTGTTTCAAGAGCACAATCTTTTTGCCCATCTCACTGTGCGTGAAAATATTAGCCTTGGGTTACATCCGGGGCTGAAATTAACCACTTCGCAAAAGGCGTTAGTTGAGTGCGCCGCGCAGCAAGTGGGTTTGGCTGCGCTACTTGATCGCTTGCCTGAGCAGCTCTCAGGGGGGCAGCGTCAACGAGTTGCTCTGGCGCGCTGTTTTGTACAACCACATCCTATCTGGCTGCTGGATGAGCCCTTTTCCGCCTTGGATCCGCTACTCAGAGAAGAGATGCTGCTTTTGGTTAAGCAGTTAGCCGCAGAAAGAGCGATCACTGTAGTGATGGTGACGCACCATATTAGTGATGCCAAAGCGATTGCGAGCCATTTTGCGTTTATGGCTCAAGGACATGTGTTAGTGAGTGATCGCATTGAGGCACTTTCCGCGCAACACGCAGACGCGCAGCTCAGTGATTTTGTGCGTGCAGGGGAATAAAAAAAACCTCACACGTTTAGGTGAGGTTTTTGCGTCTAATCAGCACTATGACAGGTTAAACTGACTTATCGTTATGCTCCCTGAGCACTTGGAAAATCTCTCGTGATGCTCTTGGTGGTTTGCTGTTGGCTCTCTCTTTATTTGCTTGACGCGCTAATTGGCGCAGACGTTGACGATCCATCTCTGGATAGAGTGCCATCGCATCTTCAATCGCGCTGTCACCTTTCTCCACAATACGATCACGCATCTGTTCGAGCTTGTGCAGCATGGCGGTATTTTGTGAGTGCTTGTTACGCAGTTTATCCAATGCCGCTTGAATTGGTTCGGCATCGATGGTACGCATCATTTTTCCAATGTATTGCAGTTGGCGGCGTCTGGCTTCCATGCTAAAACGCTGAGCATCTTTGATGGCATCCATCAAATCTTCAGACATCGGGATTTTTGCTAACTGAGACGGCTTCAGAGCAACCAGCTCTTCACCCAGTTTTTGTAGCTCAGTCATGTCGTTTTTCATTTCGGTTTTGCTAACCCAAATGATCTCCTCTTCTTCTTCCCAAGGAGCTTTTTGATTCTTACGCGCCATTTTCTTCATCTATTGAGTTATGTATGTCAGCTATTTTAGCAAGAATCGTGGGGAGAAAGCGAAATTCTTGTTATCCTAATGACATTGTTTGCTAATAATTGATGAGATATGGACGTAAAACAACAAGTTGCTCAGCAGCGCATCGAACTTGAAGCGGCGGTTGCTAAGGCATTAGAGATGGCTGCGCTCAGTTCTGATGCTGCCGAAGTGGCGATCACCAAAAGTACCGGCCTGAGTGTTTCGACGCGAATGTGTGAAGTTGAAAACGTAGAATTTAACAGTGATGGGGCATTAGGCATCACTGTGTATCGTGGGCAACGTAAAGGCAGTGCGTCGACGTCAGATCTCAGTGAAAAAGCAATTGCGCAGACGGTCGCTGCAGCGCTTGATATTGCGCTTTACACTTCTGAAGATCCTTATGCAGGCCCTGCACCTAAAGAGTTAATGGTGCGAAATATTCCTGATTTAGATCTTTTCCATCCGGATGAACCTAACCCGGACATGGCCGCTAAAATTGCCATTGCTGCAGAAGAGAAAGCGTTAGCTTATAGCAACAAGATCAAACAAAGTGATGGTGCAAGTTATGACAGCCATTACGGTGTGAAAGTGTATGGTAATAGCCATGGTTTGCTCGCGAGTTATGCCTCTAGCCGTCATAGCATTAGCTGCTGCGTGATCGGTGAGGGTAAAAATGGTGAGATGGAGCGTGATTATAGCTATACCGTTGCACGTCACCGCGACGATTTATGGTCGCCAGAGCTGGTCGGGCAACAAGCTGCAGAAAAAACCATCAGCCGTTTAGATGCAAAAAAACTGAAGACGGGCAAAGTTCCGGTGATGTTTGCCGCAGATGTAGCGACAGGTTTGATTGGCCATTTGGTGATGGCGATCAGTGGTGGCAGCTTGTATCGTAAATCTTCCTTTTTACTTGATAAGTTAGGCGAGAAAATTTTACCCGATTGGTTCAATATTGCCGAAAAACCCCATGTATTACGTGCGTTGGCATCAAGCCCATTTGATAGTGAAGGGGTGTTTACGCAAGACCGCCAAATCATTACCGATGGCGTGCTCTCGACTTATCTTCTGAGCAGCTATGCCGCTCGTAAAATGAAGATGACTCCAACTGGTCACGCGGGTGGCATCCATAACTGGTATGTTCAATCCACAGGACAAAATTTTGAGCAGATGCTCAAAGCGTTGGGTACAGGCTTGTTAGTCACTGAAGTGATGGGCCAAGGTGTTAATGCAGTGACAGGTGATTATTCGCGTGGCGCCGCTGGTTTCTGGATTGAAAACGGTGTGATTCAATACCCTGTATCTGAGATTACTATCGCGGGCAATTTGAAAGATATGTTCCAGCAAATGGTGGCGGTAGGGAGTGATGTCGAAACACGCTCGCAAATCCAAACTGGGTCTATTTTACTTGAATCGATGAAAATTGCGGGCGAATAATTGCTTAAGCTGAATATGAAAAAGCTTGGTATAACAACCAAGCTTTTTTTATGGGTGGTTTGGGTATGTATCACTATAGGGTTACATCAAAATATGGCTACATCAAAATGGTCGCCAAGCCGAGAAAGACAGAAAGCCCAACCACATCGGTGACGGTTGTTAACGCCATTCCGCCAGCAAGAGCCGGGTCGATTTTCATTTTTTTCAGTAAAATTGGGATGGTGACGCCGGCGATCCCGGCAATGAGTAGGTTGGCCATCATTGCTGCGGAAATGATGCCGCCAAGCATCCAATTGCCTTTCCATGCCACCACAATGCCGCCAATAATGGTGGCCCACATGATGCCATTTAAAAAACCGATCGCCGCTTCTTTGAATAGCAATTCACGTTGGTTACTGTCACCGATATGTCCCAATGCTAAACCACGAATGACCAAGGCCACAGTTTGGTTACCAGCGACACCACCCATTGAGGGCACTATGGTCATTAGCACGGCAATGGCGGCCATTTGATCAAGTGTCGCTTCAAACATGTTGGAAACAGAAGCAGCGGCGAGGGCGGCCAAAACATTTGCCCCAAGCCAGATGGTCCGTTTACGTGCGGATTTGACTACCGGAGCAAAGGTATCTTCGTCATCGTTCATACCAGCCATGCTCATCATTGAGTGTTCGGCATCTTCACGAATGATGTCAACGACGTCATCAATGGTGATCCGACCGACCAAGTGCTGGTTTTCATCCACCACAGGCGCGGACACCCAGTTGCGACGTTCAAACAGGCTGGCAACATCTGAGTCGCTGGTGGTGACCAAAATCGCCTCATCGGCATCATCCATGACTTCACTTACTGGAATATCCGGTTGCGTGGTCAGCAAGGTGGTGAGTGAGAGATGCCCAATCAGCTTACTTTCATCGTCAATCACGTAAAGTGCATCGGTTGCTTCGGGCAGATCGCCACGCATGCGTAAATAGCGTAAAACCACGTCAATATCAACGTCACCACGAATGGTGATCACGTCGGTATTCATGATCCCGCCGGCTGTTTCCTCTGAATAGGAGAGTGCGGTTTCAACGCGTTGGCGATCAGCGCTGTCCATCTGCGAAAGCACTTCGCGTGACACGTCATCTGGCAAGCTACGCAGTACATAGGCCACGTCATCGGTGTCCATGCCTTCGGTCGCTTCTGCAAGTTTTTCGGGTGCCATTTTGGAAACTAGGGCATCTTTGACGTCTTCGTTGAGCTCATCAAGGATTTCACCGTAGTCTTCTGGGTCGGTGAGTTGCCATAACACCTCCCGGCTTTTACGTGGAGAGGCTTCTAAGAGGTGAGCAATATCTTCTGGCTCCATGTCCTGCAATTGGCGACGGACATGGACAAAACGACCATTTTCTAAAGCTTCGCTGACTTCTTGGAGGGTTAGGTGAGCTTGATCAAATTCAATTTGCTCGGCCATGGTTTCCCCCTACTTAGGATTCTTACAATGTGTTGAATAGTAACTTAATTCTAGGCCTTATTTAATAAG
>NZ_CAWNIB010000263.1:0-19753 GCF_963874405.1 Vibrio sp. V08_P9A1T1 | reverse complement strand
ACTGTATGATCATTAATATCAAGATCTTTGATCCTTGTCATTAATTGCTGATGTGGCTAACTTTTCTTAATTATAGAAAACAGTGTCGTGTTTAAAATTTTGTCCACAAATTGGTATTTTGAGATACATATCAAAGTCTGTGTTCATTAGTTATGCAATTACCTCATTTTTTACGCATCACGCGGTAACCCTTTCTCGACAATTCGAATTAAGCGCTGCTGCTTCTTATTGCTAGAGCATGCACTCGCTGGCTCCGATGATTTTCGTTTTTGTTCTACTAGCGCCCAATGTATATGTTCGTCTAATAAATCAGACAAGCCTAACCTCGTGTTTAGCGCTGCGATAATGCGTTGTGAATATGGCGCGTTTCCTAAAGCGATGGAAAGATTACGCAACCATTGCTGGTGGCCAATTCGGCGAATAGCCGAACCTTCCATATAACGTAAGAAGGTGGCCTCATCCCAAGCAAACAGTTCAACTAAGTCTGGTTCATCCAGTGCTTGACGGCGATGAAAATCATTTTGTTGAGTGAGGTCGGAAAAGCGATTCCAAGGGCAGACCAACTGGCAATCATCACAGCCGTAAATGCGGTTACCCATTGCCTTGCGAAACTCTTCAGCAATTACGCCATCATATTCTATGGTGAGGTAAGAGATGCATCGGCGAGCATCAACAACACCGTCTTCTACGATGGCTTGTGTAGGGCATGAGGTGATGCAGGCTGTGCATTTGCCACATTGATTACTGCTTGGTGTATCGACCGGCAGCGGCAAATCAATCAGTAGTTCACCAAGAAAAAACCAAGAACCACTCTCTTTATCAAGGATAAGCGAATGCTTGCCAGTCCAACCAAGCCCAGCTTTTTGTGCTAAAGGCCGCTCTAGTATTGGGGCGGAGTCCACAAAAGGGCGATAACCGAGTGCCCCCACTTCTTGTTCAATCTTTTCGCCGAGTTTTTTTAGCTGGTTGCGTACCAGTTTATGGTAGTCACGCCCCAGAGCGTAGCGGCTGATATAAGCGTAATTGGGATTATTCAAATCACTGGCAAACCGAGCATCTGGGGGTAAGTAATTCATGCGGGCGCTGATCACACGGACGGTGCCGGGAAGGAGTTCATGTGGCCTAGCTCGCATCATTCCATGGCGCGCCATCCAGTCCATCTCACCGTGAAATCCAGCATCCAACCATTTCTGCAAAGGCTCTTCGTGCTCACTGAGATCGATATCGCAGATCCCGACCTTTTCGAAGCCAAGTTCACGTGCCCAGATTTTAATTTTGTCTGCCAGTACTTGGTAGTCCATTATCGATGAGCTCGTTGCAAAAAGGGGCGAGGATCTTAACGGATCCTTTATTGAGGATCTAGGAAATGATCGTCTGTGATGTGGATTAAACTGACATAAAAAGCGAGTTTTTTCCTTTTACTTACAGAAGAGAGCTTGTCTCTCAATTCCAACCCAGTTTACTATTCGAGTTCTTTTGATTTTTATATAGTCAATTTTCGACACTTGAGAGCGGTAATTCATGAGTACTAAGATCTTTACCTTAAAAGACGAACAGCAAACGGTAAAATTAGGTGCAGCTTTGGCTAAGCGATGCTCTGCGCAAACCACGCTTTATTTGCATGGTGATCTCGGTGCTGGAAAAACAACCTTCAGCCGTGGCTTCATCCGCGCATTAGGCCATGTTGGCAACGTCAAGAGCCCGACTTATACCTTAGTTGAACCTTATCAACTAGCCGATTGGCAAGTATACCATTTTGATCTTTATCGCTTGGCCGATCCGGAAGAGTTGGAATTTATGGGTATTCGTGACTATTTCACACCGGATGCGATCTGCCTTGTTGAGTGGCCAGAAAAAGGCAGCGGTCTACTTCCAACCGCAGATATTGATGTTGAGCTACGCTACGATGGCGAACAAAGGCAAGCTTTTCTGAGTGCAAACAGCCCCTATGGATCCTCATTGCTGAGTCAGTTGGAGTTATGTTGAACATCATCCATTTGTTACGAACGATAACTCTATCGCTTGCGGTTTGGGGCTGTGCTTTATTTACTTCAACGGCGCACGCGAATGCATTAGAAGGCGTGCGCGTTTGGCCTTCTCCAGATGAAACTCGAGTGGTTATCGATCTCAAAACTGAAGCGGATTATAGCTATTTCACTTTAAGCAGCCCCGAGCGTTTGGTGGTGGATTTAAAAAACACCACGCTTAATACAAAATTGCCGCTTAAAGTCACGGATAGCCCTGTTCTCAAGCAAATTCGTAATAGCTCGCCTCCGGAGAAAGGGACGTATCGCTTGGTGTTTGAGTTACAGCGCAAAGTGAACCCTCAGCCATTTAAACTTGCGCCAACGCCGGGTGGTCAGTATGGGCATCGTTTGGTGGTTGATTTACCCCACAATTTGGATAGCGACAAGGCGACAGTAAAACCGGCCAGCCAAACTAAAGTGAGCCGCGACGCTTCGCAGTTATTAGGAACCGAGGATATCGTGGTGGCTATTGATGCTGGTCATGGCGGAGAAGATCCCGGCTCGATTGGCCCGACCAAAAAATATGAAAAAAATGCCACCTTAAGTATCTCCAAGAAGATCGCAGATCAAATTAACGCCGTACCGGGGATGAAGGCGGTCATGACACGCAGTGGCGATTACTTTGTCAATCTCAATAAACGTTCTGAAATTGCGCGCCGTAATAAGTCACACCTACTTGTCTCCATTCACGCCGATGCCTTTCATACCCCGCAACCCAGGGGGGGCTCGGTGTTTGTGTTAAATACCAAGCGTGCGAATACGGAAATTGCTCGCTGGGTTGAGAACCACGAACAGCAATCAGAACTGTTAGGTGGGGCAGGTGAAGTGCTGGCAAAAAACAATAGCGATCGAAACGTTAGCCAAACCTTGCTGGACTTGCAATTTAGTCACTCACAAAAAGAGGGTTACAAGGTGGCAACTCATCTGCTAGGCGAAATGGGAAAAGTAGCCCATTTACATAAAGCAGAGCCAGTCAACGCAAGTTTGGCGGTACTTAAGTCGCCCGATATTCCTTCGGTGTTGGTTGAAACAGGTTTTATTTCTAACCCTACCGAGGAACAATTGCTATTTCAGCGCTCGCATCAAGATAAATTGGCTCGCGCATTGGCAACCGCCATCGTCAAGTATTTTGAAGAAAACCCACCCGAGGGCACTCTGTTTGCTAATCGCGGTAAGACGCAAAAGCACAAAGTGCAGCGTGGGGAATCACTCTCGGTTATCGCTAATAAATATGGCACTTCGACTCAAGCATTAATCGCAACCAACAAACTAAAAAATGCCAATTTGTCGATTGGTCAAATCTTAACGATTCCGGCCACGTCAGCTCCGATTCGCGTTCCTGTGGTCAGCAACCCAGTAGAAACGGAAATTGTTACGCATGTGGTGAAATCTGGCGAGTATTTGGGCAAGATAGCGAGCACGTATAAAGTGAGTGTGGATGCGATTAAACGCGAGAATAACTTGCGTTCAGACACCTTAACGCTGGGGCAGAAACTGAAGATAACGGTGAGTTTGAAGGATAAGCCGCTGCGTAAGCATAAAGTTGAAAAAGGCGAGTTTTTGAGCAAAATTGCCAGCCAATATCAAGTGAGTCTGAATAGTATTCGCCAAGTAAACCAACTTCGGTCTGATCAGCTCGCCATAGGGCAAGTGTTGATCATTCCCAATAAGTAGTAATGAGTATGACGATTAAGATTCTACCCGCACGTCTTGCTAACCAAATTGCCGCAGGTGAAGTGGTTGAAAGGCCGGCTTCTGTCGTTAAAGAGCTGGTGGAGAATAGCTTGGATTCGGGCGCCTCTCGTATCGATATCGATATCGAAAAGGGAGGTGCGAAGCTTATTCGTGTGCGCGATAACGGACAAGGGATAGTAAAAGAGGAATTGGCGCTCGCTTTAAGCCGCCATGCAACTTCTAAAATTCACACCTTGGATGATTTAGAGGCGATCGTCAGCTTAGGTTTTCGTGGAGAAGCGCTCGCGAGTATTAGCTCAGTCTCTCGGCTTACATTGACGTCTCGTCCAGCCACGCAAGAACAGGCTTGGGCAGCATACAGTGAAGGTCGAGATATGGCGGTTAAGTTGCAGCCAACCGCACACCCGATTGGAACGTCTGTCGAAGTGCTCGATCTGTTCTTTAATACGCCCGCTCGGCGCAAATTTTTACGCACAGAGAAAACAGAATTTACTCACATTGATGAGCTACTAAAACGCATTGCTTTGAGCCGGTTTGATGTCACCATCAATGTGCGCCATAACGGCAAGATGGTACGTCAATATCGAGCGGCTAAAACGGCCGCTCAAGAGGAAAAAAGAATCGCGGCTGTGTGTGGCAACGCTTTTGTTCGCCATATGCTGAACATTGAGTTGGAACATCAAGGGCTTCGCTTGCATGGTTGGATAACGACTCCAGAAGGCGCGCGCCAGCAGAGTGATTTGCAATACTGCTACGTTAATGGGCGGATGATGCGTGACAAGCTGATTAATCATGCTATCCGGCAAAGTTATGAAACCAGCCTGAGAGGCGATCAGTTCGCCACTTATGTACTCTTCATTGAGCTCGATCCCCATCAAGTGGATGTGAATGTCCATCCCGCGAAACACGAGGTGCGTTTCCATCAAGCGCGATTAGTGCATGATTTTATCTATCAAGCACTCAGTAGTGCACTGGCTGAAAGCAAGCACATTGAGAAGCCGCAGCTCAAACCATCGGCTTTTCATCAGCCCGATGCGGCGACTGTGGATCGCATTGAGAATGACACTGCAATTGATAGTGTGTGCCAAGAAACTGAGGGGCATAACACCGTTCCAGAGCAAGTGTGGCAAGCGATTGACAACACTCCCGCTTATCCACGAAAAGCTGAGCGAGAAAGCACAACCGCGCACGGCATAGCTGAAACGCCAAAGCGTAGCCATTGGCAGCAAAACGGCTCTCCATCTTCTTCTCGGGCGAAAGCTGAGCGCCAGCCAACGGGCTCACCTTCGAGCGGGGAAGTGAAGCTCTATCAAGAGCTGATGGCAACTCAACCGCCAGCTTCAGCAGTCGAACTTTCTCCTATCGCACATCAAGATCAAGGTGAAATGCTGCAGCTCGAACAGTTGGGTAAAGCTATTGCGGTAATCAAAGGGCAGTACCTGTTAATGGGGTCCAAACAGGGCGTCGTATTGCTTTCTCTTATCAAAGGAGCATGGCTGAAAACTCGCGGCCAGTTGCATACCGAACAAGGCGGCTTGAAAAGCCAACCTTTACTCGTGCCGCTCTCCATCAAGCTCTCAGCACAAGAACATCAAGCGTTAGCGCATTGCCAGCCGATGTTGAATACGCTAGGGATTGAGCTTAAAGAACGTCATGGTTCAAGCATCATGGTGATGGGCGTACCTCAACCGTTGAGGCAACAAAACCTGCAAAACTTAATCCCAGATCTGCTATCTTACGTGTCCGCTAATTTTACGGCTGATGATGAACCTATTACGGTGGATCTTGTTGCCGATTGGCTGGCTGAACACATCACTGTGGTGAAAAGTGACTACACTTTGTCTGAAGCCATCCAAATGATTTCGGAACTTGAACAGCTTTGGCAAGGGCAACTTCCTCTTCATGATGCGAGTTTTGTCCGCCCCGTTGATTTTTCTACCACCATAGCGGCCTTGTTGGCATAACGAATTAAAAGAATGATGAATCAAACACAACCATTGGCTCTGTTTTTAATGGGCCCGACCGCATCAGGTAAAACAGATTTGGCGATTCGTTTGCGCCAAAAATACCCAGTGGAAATCATCAGTGTCGACTCGGCGCTGATCTACAAAGGCATGGATATTGGCACCGCCAAACCTAATGCACATGAACTGGCACTCGCACCTCATCGTCTGATCGATATTTTGGATCCAAGTGAAGCCTATTCGGCGGCGGATTTTCGTCGCGATGCATTACTTGCAATGCATGATATTACCGCGCAAGGTAAAATTCCTCTGCTCGTTGGGGGAACTATGTTGTATTACAAGGCTCTACTTGAAGGGCTTTCGCCACTTCCTGCGGCTAACCCTGAGATACGGCAACAAATTGAGCAAGAGGCTTTGGAGCATGGTTGGGGTCAGTTACACGATCAATTACAAACGATTGATCCGGTTTCGGCGGCAAGAATTCATCCCAATGATCCACAAAGATTGTCACGAGCATTGGAAGTTTACCGAATTTCAGGTAAAACTCTTACAGAGTTAACTCAAACGAAAGGTGAAAGCCTGCCATTTCGAGTTAAGCAGTTTGCTATAGCTCCCAAGGAAAGGGCTGAGCTCCACCGTCGAATCGAACTCAGGTTTGAAAAGATGATCGAAGCTGGATTTGAAGAAGAAATGAAAGCACTTTATGCTCGAAACGATCTTCATCCGGATTTGCCATCGATTCGCTGTGTTGGTTATCGACAGATGTGGGACTATTTGGATGGGAATTGTACGTTAGAGGAAGCGGTATATCGTGGAATCTGTGCAACCCGTCAATTGGCCAAGCGTCAGATCACCTGGTTACGCAGCTGGGATGATTTAACTTGGTTAGATAGCGAAAACATTGATCATGCAGTAGAAACTCTCTCAAATGCCATAGCATCTGATGGAGTTAGCTGTGTATAATGTGATCGCTTTTGCGTGATGTACCCTGTAAAGGATCCGTTACTTGATATTTGGCATTATCGCCGTCATAACAAGTAGCAACGGGGTTTTTATTCATTTAGCTCAGATGCAAAGGCCGCACCAATAATGCAGTGCACCACTAGCTAAATAACTACAACAAAATACAAATAAGGAAAATAAAATGGCTAAGGGGCAATCTCTACAAGACCCATTCTTAAATGCACTACGTCGTGAGCGCATTCCAGTATCCATCTACCTTGTGAACGGAATTAAGCTTCAAGGTCAGATTGAATCCTTTGATCAATTTGTGATCTTACTGAAAAACACAGTCAATCAAATGGTGTATAAGCATGCGATTTCAACGGTTGTTCCTGCACGTGCAGTGAGCCACCATACTGCTGAGCCACGCACTGGGTCTGATCGTCCATCAGACAAATCAGAAGAGTAATTCTCTGATTAGTATTATTTACTTACAAAGGAGTTGGTTGCTTGTTTGACCGTTACGAAGCCGGTGAGCGAGCGGTACTTGTTCATATCAACTTCACGCAAAAGGGTGAGTGGGATGATCTCAGCGAGTGTGAAATGCTGGTTTCTTCTGCTGGAGTGTCGACACTGCAAATTATTACTGGCAGCCGTCAAACTCCACACCCTAAATATTATGTCGGTGAGGGTAAAGCCCAAGAGATAGCGCATGCGGTTCAACTTGTTGAAGCGGATGTGGTGATCTTCAACCACGCCCTTTCTCCTGCCCAAGAACGTAATCTTGAACAACTATGCCAATGTCGAGTGATTGACCGTACTGGCCTCATCCTCGATATTTTTGCCCAACGAGCACGAACCCATGAAGGGAAGTTGCAAGTAGAGCTGGCACAATTGCGCCACATCTCTACACGATTAATTCGTGGTTGGACGCACCTTGAGCGACAAAAAGGCGGTATAGGCTTACGTGGACCTGGTGAAACGCAGCTAGAAACCGACAGACGTTTATTGCGTGAACGTATTAAAGCGATATTACGCCGCTTAGAGAAAGTCGCTAAGCAGCGAGAACAAGGACGCCGAGCTCGAAATCGAGCTGAGATTCCCACCATATCGCTAGTGGGTTATACCAATGCGGGGAAATCAACGTTATTTAATCGCATTACTGAAGCTGGGGTTTATGCAGCCGATCAACTGTTTGCAACCCTAGATCCTACCTTGCGGAAAATCGAATTGGCGGACGTTGGTACTGCCGTTCTCGCTGACACCGTAGGATTTATTCGTCATCTGCCGCACGATTTAGTTGCAGCATTTAAAGCCACGTTACAAGAAACTCAAGAAGCTGACATTTTGTTACATGTTGTTGATGCCAGTGATGAGCGTTTTCGTGAGAATATCAAAGCCGTCCATGATGTATTAGAAGAGATTGACGCCCATGAGGTGCCAACGCTTGTCGTCATGAACAAGATCGATAATCTAGAAGGCCAACAACCTCGCATCGAAAAAGATGATGAGGGAATACCGAGAACCGTGTGGTTATCAGCCATGGATGGACAAGGTATTGATCTGCTTTTCGAAGCATTGACAGAGCGATTAGCGAGTCAAGTCATTCAATATCAATTGTGTATTCCACCACTGCACCAAGGTCGCATTCGTAGTGCATTTTCACAAATGAAATGTATTCAACAAGAAGAATATGATCCAGATGGTAATTTGTTGATTAACATTCGTATGCAGCAAGTTGATTGGTTTAGACTAGAAAAAAGAGAAGAAGCAGTTTTACGTGACTTTATAGTTACTTAAAGGACTGCTACAGTATAACGTCATATCAAATGATGGAGCTTTCTAATGGCGTGGAATGAGCCCGGTAATAACAACGGCAACAATGGCCGCGATAATGACCCTTGGGGTAATAATCGTGGTGACAAAAATAAAGGTGGCCGTGATCAAGGACCGCCAGATTTGGATGAGGTTTTCAATAAACTGAGCCAGAAACTGGGCGGACGATTTGGTAAGAAAGGCGGTAAAGGCCCTTCATTCTCTGGTGGTAGCGCAATTGGCTTTGGAGTCATTGCTGCAATCGCAGTTGCGGTGTGGTTCTTTTCTGGTTTCTATACGATTGGTGAAGCTGAGCGTGGCGTCGTGCTGCGTTTAGGTAAGTATGATCGCATCGTTGATCCAGGTTTGAACTGGCGTCCTCGCTTTGTTGATGAAGTGACGGCCGTTAACGTACAAGCGATTCGCTCACTACGTGCATCGGGTTTGATGCTAACCAAAGATGAAAACGTGGTCACTGTTGGCATGGATGTACAATATCGCGTGTCTGATCCATACAAGTACTTGTATCGTGTGACTAATGCTGACGATAGCTTACGCCAAGCAACTGACTCAGCATTACGTGCCGTGGTTGGTGATTCTTTGATGGACAGTATCTTAACCAGTGGCCGTCAGCAAATTCGTCAAAGTACCCAAACGACCTTGAATCAAATCATTGATAGCTATGATATGGGCTTAATGATTGTCGATGTCAACTTCCAGTCGGCTCGTCCGCCAGAGCAAGTGAAAGATGCGTTCGATGATGCGATTGCGGCGCGAGAAGATGAAGAGCGTTTCATTCGTGAATCTGAAGCGTATAAGAACGAAATTCTGCCTAAAGCAACAGGCCGAGCAGAACGTTTGAAGAAAGAAGCGCAAGGTTATACAGAACGCACGATTAACGAAGCATTGGGTCAAGTGGCACAGTTTGAAAAACTGCTCCCTGAGTATCAAGCCGCGCCAGATGTGACACGTAATCGTCTCTACCTAGATACTATGGAAGAGGTGTATTCAAACACATCTAAAGTGCTAATTGATTCAGAATCCAGTGGCAATATGCTTTATCTACCGTTGGATCGAATTACAGGCCAAGACAGTAAGAATGACACCAAACGTCAAGATAAATCATCATCAACCTATGATCAGATAGAGCTTGATTCACCAACCAGCAGTGATACAGGTAATACACCGTCTCGCTCTAGCAATACACGTCAAGGGAGATACTAGTAATGCGTAAGTTAATGATCCCAGTATTAGTGATTGCACTGGTATTGATGTTGATGTCGCTGTTTGTGATTCCTGAAGGTGAGCGCGGTATTGTTGTCCGTTTCGGTCGTATTCTGAAAGATAACAATGAAATTGCTCGAATCTACGAACCGGGTTTGCATTTTAAAATGCCACTGTTTGATCGAGTAAGAACGTTAGATGCGCGCATCCAAACAATGGATGGCCGCTCTGACCGTTTCGTGACTTCAGAGAAAAAAGATGTGATCATCGATACCTATGTCAAATGGCGTATTGAAGACTTTGGTCAATACTACTTGGCAACGGGTGGTGGCAATGCGTTGACGGCACAAGCACTGTTAGAGCGTAAAGTGACAGACATTCTTCGTTCTGAAATCGGTTCTCGTGAAATCAAGCAAATTGTTTCAGGCCCACGTAATAAAGATGTCTTGCCGGAAAGTGCTGATGATGAAGTCGTCACGACTGAGGCTGCGAAACAAGCATTGGAAATCGATGGTCAACGTGACCAAGTAATGGAAAATGTGTTGGAAGATACACGTAAAGGTGCACTGAAAGATTTGGGCGTCAGAGTGGTTGATTTCCGTATTAAGAAAATTAACCTTCCAGATGAAATCAGTGAATCGATCTACCGTCGTATGCGTGCTGAGCGTGAGTCAGTAGCTCGTAAACACCGCTCTCAAGGTCGTGAAAAAGCCGAAGTCATTCGTGCTCAAGCTGAACTTGAAGTGGCGACTATCTTAGCGGAAGCGGATAAAACGGCTCGCGTAACTCGCGGTGATGCTGATGCTAAAGCAGCGAAGATTTACTCAGATGTGTACAGTAAAGATCCTGAGTTTTACGGGTTCTTACGTTCGCTGAAAGCCTATGAGAAATCATTTAGCGAGAAGAGTGATATCTTGGTGCTTGATCCTAAGAGTGATTTCTTCAAGTACATGAATAACACCAAAGGTTTGACAACGAAATAATTGACCGTTGTTTATTCAAAGGCTCCTTCAGGGAGCCTTTGTCGTTTATTGGCTTTAAGAGAGAAGGCACTATGTCGAATTCAATCTGGCTTGCTGTGGGGCTGGTGTTAATTGCAGAAGGTATTGGACCGTTAATCGCCCCTAATGGCTGGAGAAAAATGGTGGCAGAGCTCAGCCAGCAGCCCGATCATCAACTGCGCCGCATCGGTGGTTGTCTCGTCGTTGCTGGGGGCATCATTGCGTACTACTTCGCACGATAGTGATGCACAATAGCGCGGTAACCGATTTATTATTATCAGTTTATCACTATCAGTATCATCACTATCAATAGTGAGGTGGTGGAGTCTCTTCTGATGGATCCGCTAAATGTGAGGCATCCATATTTTTGACTTTACCAGCCACATATTTCATTTGGTCTTGCATTTTCGTCAGCATGAGCTGCTGTGTTGATAATGCTTGATTGAGTTCATCAATGGTTTGTTCTTGAAAAGCAAGTTGGCATTCCAAGTCACTAACACGCTGTTCTAATTGCTGAATATACTTATCGTTCATAACTAATCGTCGAGTTTCCAAGCTTGAGCAATACCTGCAGAGCTTCCGGTAATAATTCGTTGCTGATGATCAAAGGCCGCATCATACACCACCGCAGTGGGTGGGCGAGCATCTTTTAGCGGTTCTACTTCGAATCCTTGCTGTTTTTTACCACTTTGAGTATCCCAAACCGCGACTTGGCTTGAAGGATTCCCTGTCACAAGCAACCTGCCATCATCGGAAAAACGCGCCGTAGAGAAGATCAATTGTCGTGAAAAACTGCGCAATTTCGCCTGTTCCTTACCCGAAGAGAGATCCCAAATAATGGATTGATTACCACCATCGGAGGTAAAGGCTAATTTTCCCTCTCGCTGCAGCGCTACTCGATTCACCCGCTGCTCATGTTCAAACGATCGTAAAATTTGCCCACTTTGCGTATCCCAAAGGTAGGCAAAATAATCATTACCTCCCGTCAGAGCAAAGCGGCCATTGGGCGATAGGGCGACAGAATTCACTTTTTCTCGATGAGCAAGGAACTCTAGTCGACGTCCAGTGACTAAATCGACGTAAATCGCTTTACCATTGGATAAACCGAGTAGAACTTGTTTTCCGTTATTGGCAATGTCAATGTCTCGGATCAGCCCATCGGAGATGGACCACAAACCTTGAGCTTGTGTCCAACCTAAGTCCCATACGGCAAAGTTAATTTGGCTAGCGGTCACGGCAAAACGGCCATTATCGGAGAGTCGAATATGGGAAACGGTATTGGCTTGTGGGTCTTGAGGTCCCAATTCGGCTAAGGTTTTGTTTTGTTCAAGATCCCATAGAACGAGTTGTCTTTGTTTGGAATAGAGTAGCGCAAAACGACCATCGCGGCTTAAACCGAAACTGGTCGAACCGTTTGGTTCTATATCCCAACGTTGTACATCGCTGTTAGAGAAAAAACAGCCATTTAACATCAAGATGACAATGCAACCTAGGATTGAATGAGAAATTATTCGCATCAAGTCTAATTATCCGCTTTGAGTGTAAAGACAATCTATCAACATATCGCTATATTGGTACAACTCTGTTTAGCGCACCAGTTTTTCACCGAAATTTGTGCGTAATAACAAAAGGTTTGCCTACAAATTGGAGAAATAAATGAAATCATTGTTTAAAGTGTCACTGCTTGCGGCAACCGTCATGCTTGCAGTTGGCTGCCAGAAAGATGAAGCCCCGAAAACTGAAGCAGCACCTGCAGCAGAACAAGTACAAACGGAAGCGGGAAAAACGGTTCACTTTAAAACAGAAGATGACAAAGCGGCTTACGCGATTGGCGTCTCTTTTGCAAATTACCTCAGCACCAGCATTGAAAAACCAGCCGAAATTGGTATCAATCTGAATAAAGATCTGGTTCTAAAAGGGATTGAACATGTCTTCGCGGGCAATGCTGAGTTGAGTGAAGAAGAGACACGCGCAGCGCTAGAAGCTCTAGATAAACGCGTTTCTGAAACCATGCAAGCGAAAGCCGCTGAAAAAGCGGCTGCTGCTGAAAAAGCTGGTGACGAATTCCGCGCTGAATTTGAAAAACAAGATGGCGTAAAGAAAACTGAATCTGGTTTACTGTACCAAGTACTGACGCCAGCAAAAGGTGAGTCACCAAAAGAGACCGATACTGTTCAAGTGCATTACAAAGGGACACTGGCTGACGGTACTCAATTTGATAGCTCGTATGATCGTGGTGAGCCAGCGACATTCCCACTCAATCGGGTTATTCCTGGTTGGACAGAAGGTGTGCAACTGATGCAAGTGGGAGCAAAATACAAGTTTGTTATCCCGCCGCAACTGGCTTACGGTGAGCAAGACACACCGACTATTCCAGCAAACTCAACACTTGTGTTTGAAGTGGAGTTGCTAAAAATTGATAACGGTAGCGATGCGGCTAAATAATATCAGCCATTGTTGAACCGTTGTAACCAGCTCAAAGGCCTGATGAATCAGGCCTTTTCTGTCTCTAACGACTCACTAATTAGTTGTTCTAAATCACTTGTTAGTGACTTAACAGAGTTTTCGATTAAAATTTTCTGATAAACTTACGTCAATTTGTTGATTTTTCGCTCTAAGGCTAGATAACAGTGACAACGACAGAAACTTTAAACGCGGATATGTTGCTTGAAATGGAATCCGTGCACGTGATGCCATTTAGTGATCACGATAAAATCATTCTTCGATCTTATGAAGCTGTGGTTGACGGTATCGCCAGCCTGATTGGTCCTTTTTGTGAGATCGTTCTGCACTCATTGGAAGATCTCAATACCTCGGCGATTAAAATTGCCAATGGTGAAAACACGGGACGTCAAGTGGGTTCCCCGATCACTGATCTTGCACTGCGTATGTTGAAAGATATTGAAGGATCGGAGCGTAACTTCTCACGATCGTATTTCTCTCGCGCCAAGGGTGGTGTGTTGATGAAATCGATTACGGTCGCGATTCGTAATGGTGATAACCGAGTCATTGGCTTACTTTGTATCAACGTCAATTTAGATGCTCCGTTCTCACAAGTTCTGCAATCATTCATGCCGACTCAGGAAGCTCAGGAAGCCGCCTCATCGGTTAACTTTGCCAGTGATGTAGAAGAGCTGGTGGATCAGACGGTAGAGCGTACCATCGAAGAGATCAACGCCGATAAATCAGTGTCTAACAATACCAAGAACCGTCAGATTGTGATGGAGCTGTACGACAAAGGCATTTTTGACATCAAAGATGCGATTAACCGCGTAGCTGATCGGCTCAATATCTCTAAACATACTGTCTATCTCTACATTCGCCAACGCAAGACCGGAGATGAATGTTAGTGGCGCCAGTATTGAGTTACACATTATTGGTCAATGGCTCAGTGTATGGCACACAGGCAGCGCGTAGTGCTTATCTGTTTGCCTGTGCATTGCTAGAAAAAGGGCATTCACTCGAGCAAGTATTTTTTTATCAAGATGGTGTTTTCAATGGCTCTGCGATCACCGCGCCTGCGAACGATGAGTTTGATCTTGTGAAAGCATGGCAGAGGCTAGCTACTGAACACCATGTACGCTTAGAAACCTGTGTTGCTGCAGCGTTACGTCGTGGCATTATCAGTGAAAATGAAGCTCAGCAACACCAGCTCACTGCGCATAATTTGGCACAAGGTTTTGCACAAACTGGGTTAGGAAGCTTAGCTGAAGCGTTATTAACTCAAGATCGAGTGGTACAGTTTTGAAAAAAATCGGTTTTGTTTTTCATTCTTCGCCTCATTCTAGTTCGGCCGGAAGAGAAGGGCTGGATGCTGTACTGGCAGCCTCTGCCTATTGTGATGCGATCTCGCTCTTTTTTGTTGGGCTTGGCGTGGCGCAAATCGTCGCCAACCAATCACCGCAACAACTGCTTAGCCGTGATTACATCAGTGCGTTTAAACTGCTTGAGTTATACGATATTGAACACCTTTATCTGTGTGAGCAAAGCGTTGAAGAATTGGGGTTAGCATCAGCTCAATGGGTAATTGATGTTGAAAAAAAATCGCCTCAGCAAATCGCTCAGTTACTTCACGAGTGCGATCAAGTACTAACTTTCTAAGGTGTACCTATGCTGCATATTGTAAAAGACACGGCAAAACTGGCCTTAGCGCAGCGTTATTGTTTGGCTGAGGATAGTATTATCTTGGTTGAAGAAGCGGTTTATATGAGTAACCCTAGTGCGGGCTCTTTTTTACTACTCAACGATCTGAACAGGGTTTATGTCTTACTTGAGGATCTCTGCGCGCGTGGGGTGCAGGATCTCTGCTCAGTACAAATTACCAAAGTGGATTTCTCTGGTTTGGTTGAACTTACTACTAATCATGAAAAATCAATCACTTGGTAGATTTTCTTATCACTATTACCCCTCTATTACCCACCCTTTACTTATGGTGGTTAAAAAAGATCTGTATATTTCTTGACACACCTCTCACTGCTGCATAGAATTTTGCGTCCCTATTTGTACTAAGTGCACTAGGGACTAGATTTTTCACAAAGCTTACTTTAAGTAAATTCAGGAGCTAGTTAATGGCAACTATTAACCAGTTGGTCCGCAATCCTCGTGTAAAGCAAGTTGTTAAAAGCAACGTGCCAGCACTAGAAGCGTGCCCACAAAAACGTGGTGTATGTACACGTGTTTACACTACTACACCTAAAAAACCTAACTCAGCACTTCGTAAAGTATGTCGTGTTCGTCTAACGAACGGCTTCGAAGTGACTTCGTACATCGGCGGTGAAGGTCACAACCTTCAAGAGCACTCAGTTGTTCTTATCCGTGGCGGTCGTGTAAAAGACCTTCCAGGTGTGCGTTACCACACAATCCGTGGTGCACTTGACTGTGCAGGCGTAAACGACCGTAAACAAGCTCGTTCTAAATACGGTGTGAAACGTCCTAAATCTTAATGGATTTCCGTTAAGTAAGGCCAAACACTAAATTATTTAATTTTTGAAGAAACTGAAAAGTTTTGGATAACCTGAAAAAGACAACGGAGAATATCCATGCCACGTCGTCGCGTTATTGGTCAGCGTAAGATCCTTCCAGATCCAAAGTTCAAGTCTGAACTGCTGGCAAAATTCGTTAACATTCTTATGGTTGACGGTAAAAAATCTACTGCAGAGAAAATTGTTTACACTGCACTAGACACTATGGCTGAGAAATCTGGCAAAGGTCACTTAGCTGTATTTGAAGAAGCTCTTGAAAACGTACGTCCAGCGGTCGAAGTTAAATCTCGCCGCGTGGGTGGTTCAACTTACCAAGTGCCAGTAGAAGTACGTCCGGTTCGCCGTAACGCACTTGCTATGCGTTGGGTAGTTGATGCTGCGCGTAAGCGTGGTGAAAAATCTATGGCTGCTCGCCTAGCTGCTGAAATGCTAGACGCGTCAGAAAATAAAGGTACTGCTGTTAAGAAACGTGAAGACGTTCACCGTATGGCAGAAGCGAACAAAGCATTCGCTCATTACCGCTGGTAATACCTTCTGTGCTGCGAGGTTCTCTCGCAGCACATTTTCATACTCTAAGGATTACCTTAGTAAGAGGATACAATCGTGGCTCGGAAAACTCCTATTGAGCGCTACCGCAACATCGGTATCTGTGCTCACGTAGATGCAGGTAAAACAACCACTACTGAGCGTATTCTGTTCTACACTGGCCTTTCTCACAAAATCGGCGAAGTTCACGATGGTGCTGCAACCATGGACTGGATGGAGCAGGAGCAAGAACGTGGTATCACTATCACTTCTGCTGCTACGACAACCTTCTGGCGTGGTATGGAAGCACAGTTCCAAGATCATCGCGTAAACATCATTGATACCCCAGGACACGTTGACTTTACAATTGAAGTAGAGCGTTCACTTCGTGTGCTTGATGGTGCAGTGGTTGTATTCTGTGGCTCATCTGGTGTTGAACCCCAGTCTGAAACTGTATGGCGTCAAGCTGACAAATACGGTGTTCCTCGCATGGTGTTCGTTAATAAAATGGACCGTGCTGGCGCAGACTTTTTACGCGTTGTAAACCAAATTAAACATCGTCTTGGTGCGACTCCGGTTCCTATTCAATTAAATATTGGTGCGGAAGAAGAGTTCAAAGGTGTCATCGACCTTATCAAGATGAAAGCCATCAACTGGAATGAAGCCGATCAAGGCATGACGTTTACTTACGAAGACATTCCAGAAGATATGCTTGAGTTGGCCGAAGAATGGCACAACAACCTAGTAGAAGCGGCAGCGGAAGCTAGTGAAGAGTTAATGGAAAAGTATCTTGAAGACGGCGAGCTGACAGAAGCGGAAATCAAACAAGCGCTACGGACTCGTACCATTAACAATGAAATCGTATTGGCCACTTGTGGTAGTGCCTTTAAAAATAAAGGCGTACAAGCGGTATTGGATGCGGTTGTTGAATATTTGCCTTCACCGGTAGATGTACCAGCCATTAAAGGCGTGGATGAAAACGAGAACGAAGTAGAACGTCACGCTGACGACAACGAACCTTTCTCGGCACTTGCATTTAAGATTGCCACTGACCCATTTGTTGGGACATTGACTTTCATGCGTGTTTACTCTGGTGTGGTGAACTCTGGCGATGCCGTTTACAACTCAGTGAAACAGAAAAAAGAACGTTTTGGTCGTATCGTACAGATGCATGCCAACAAACGTGAAGAGATTAAAGAAGTTCGTGCTGGCGATATTGCGGCTGCGATCGGCTTAAAAGATGTCACGACAGGCGATACGCTATGTAACCCAGACCACAAAGTGGTTCTTGAGCGCATGGAATTCCCTGAGCCAGTGATTCAAATTGCGGTAGAGCCTCGCTCTAAAGCTGACCAAGAAAAAATGGGTATTGCGCTAGGTAAACTGGCGGCGGAAGACCCATCTTTCCGTGTCGAAACCGATAAGGAAACAGGTCAAACGTTGATCTCTGGTATGGGTGAGCTTCACCTAGACATCATTGTTGATCGCATGAAGCGTGAGTTCAGTGTGGACTGTAACGTTGGTAAACCACAAGTGGCTTACCGCGAAACTATCCGTGGAAAAGCGGAAGTAGAAGGCAAGTTCGTTCGTCAATCTGGTGGTCGTGGTCAATATGGTCACGTTTGGCTTAAGATTGAACCTGCGGAACTCGGTGAAGGCTTTGTCTTTGTCGACGAAATCGTTGGTGGTGTGATTCCTAAGGAATACATCAGCTCGGTTGCGAAAGGTATCGAAGAGCAAATGAACAACGGTGTGTTAGCTGGTTATCCGATTCTGGATGTGAAAGCGACATTATTCGATGGTTCATATCATGATGTCGACTCAAGCGAGATGGCGTTTAAGATTGCTGGTTCGATGGCGTTCAAGAAAGGTGCTTTAGAAGCGCAGCCTGTTCTTCTTGAACCAATGATGAAAGTTGAAGTAACTACTCCAGAAGATTGGATGGGTGATGTTGTGGGTGACTTAAACCGTCGTCGCGGCATGATTGAAGGTATGGATGAAGGCCATGCAGGCCTTAAGATTATCCATGCTAGAGTCCCTCTATCGGAAATGTTTGGTTATGCAACAGACTTACGATCTGCCACTCAGGGTCGCGCCTCTTACTCCATGGAGTTTGCAGAGTACGCTGATGTGCCAAAAAATGTTGCAGAAGCAATCATTGCAGAACGTGGTTAACTGTTATTTGTTTAATAACGAATCTATTGCGCTGATGAGAGTTGGCGCATAAAATAGCAATTTCTGGCGCGTCTTGAGCTATATGTGACTCAAGACGAATCATAACTAGGAAGGAACACGATCGTGTCTAAAGCAAAATTTGAACGTACGAAACCGCACGTAAACGTTGGTACTATCGGCCACGTTGACCACGGTAAAACAACTCTAACTGCTGCTATCTGTACTACACTTGCAAAAGTGTACGGTGGTGAAGCGAAAGACTTCGCATCTATCGATAACGCTCCAGAAGAGCGCGAGCGCGGTATTACAATCAATACTTCTCACGTAGAGTACGATACACCAGCACGCCACTACGCACACGTAGACTGCCCAGGACACGCTGACTATGTTAAAAACATGATCACAGGTGCTGCGCAAATGGACGGTGGTATCCTAGTTGTTGCTGCAACAGATGGCCCAATGCCACAAACTCGTGAGCACATCCTACTTGGTCGCCAAGTTGGTATTCCTTACATCATCGTATTCATGAACAAATGTGACATGGTTGATGATGAAGAGCTTCTAGAGCTAGTAGAAATGGAAGTTCGTGAGCTTCTATCTGAGTACGATTTCCCAGGTGATGACCTACCAGTTATCCAAGGTTCTGCACTAGGCGCACTAAACGGCGAAGAGCAGTGGGAAGCGAAAATCATTGAACTTGCTGAAGCGCTAGACACTTACATTCCAGAGCCTGAGCGTGCAGTAGACCAAGCATTCCTACTACCAATCGAAGACGTATTCTCAATCCAAGGTCGTGGTACAGTAGTAACTGGCCGTATCGAGCGCGGTATCCTACGTGTAGGTGACGAAGTTGCGATCATTGGTATCAAAGACACAATCACAACGACTTGTACAGGTGTTGAGATGTTCCGTAAGCTGCTTGACGAAGGTCGTGCAGGTGAGAACGTTGGTGCACTTCTACGTGGTACTAAGCGTGATGAAGTAGAACGTGGTCAAGTACTAGCGAAACCAGGTTCAATCACTCCACACACTAAGTTCGAGTCAGAAGTGTACGTATTGTCTAAAGATGAAGGCGGCCGTCATACTCCGTTCTTCAAAGGCTACCGTCCACAGTTCTACTTCCGTACAACGGACGTAACAGGCGATATCTCTCTACCAGAAGGCGTAGAGATGGTAATGCCAGGTGACAACATCCAAATGGTTGTAGAGCTAATCGCTCCAATCGCGATGGATGAAGGTCTACGTTTCGCGATCCGTGAAGGTGGTCGTACAGTAGGTGCTGGTGTTGTTGCTAAAGTTATCGCTTAATTTTCGATAATTTATGCACACACTGCATTAAAAAGGGAAGCTTAGGCTTCCCTTTTTGTTTGATGTGACCCTTAGTACATTTCCCTTGCTAATCC
>NZ_CAWNIB010000262.1:0-19773 GCF_963874405.1 Vibrio sp. V08_P9A1T1 | reverse complement strand
GCACAGATGGACAGTTATGTGTAAAAAAGTGCAAAGTTTCGAGTGAATTACCACCAATTTAAGTTAAACTCCTTAAAAGTAACCTTCTTACATATTAAGGCAGGGAATAGGACCAATGAAAAAACTGCTTCCACTATTCATCAGCGCAGCATTAGGCAGCCTGAGTTCTTCAGTATGGGCGGATACTCTTACTGAAATCTATAATCAAGCCAAAGAAAATGATCCTCAGCTACTGAGCTCTGCAGCTCAACGTGATGCTGCATTTGAAGCGGTAACATCTAGCCGTGGCGATCTGTTACCACAAATCAACCTGACCGCTGGTTACAATATCAACCGCAGTGATACTGATTCACGTGAAAGCGATAAGCTCACAGCAGGCATCAGTTTCTCTCAGCAGCTTTATCAACGTTCAAGTTGGGTTTCTTTAGACACGGCAGAAAAGAATGCACGCAAAGCGGATTCTGCCTATGCGGCCACCCAGCAAGGTCTAATTTTACGCGTTGCACAAGCCTATTTTGAAGTGCTTCGCGCCAAAGATAACTTAGCATTTGTCCGTGCAGAAAAAGCGGCAGTGGCTCGTCAATTAGAGCAAACGAAACAACGTTTTGAAGTCGGTCTTTCTGCGATTACTGACGTGCATGACGCACAAGCGCAATACGATGGCGTGCTTGCTGATGAAGTTTTGGCAAAAAATAGCCTCACCAATAGTTATGAAACCTTGCGTGAAATTACCGGCCAAGAACATTCTGATTTAAGTGTGTTGGATACTAATCGTTTTTCAGCCAGCAAAACAACGCAGCCGATTGATGCTCTGCTTGAAGAAGCCCAACAGAAAAACCTCTCTTTGCTGACCGCTCGTATTGCTCAAGATGTCGCGAAGGATAATATTTCATTAGCAAGTTCAGGGCACTTACCCTCATTGACTCTTGATGGCGGCTACAAGTACGGTGATGAAAGCAACGATAACAGCAACTCTCAAGGGGATTACAACGATTTCAATGTTGGGATCAACCTTAATGTGCCGCTGTACACCGGTGGAAAAACCACGTCGAAAACCAAACAAGCTGAATTTGCGTACGTTGCTGCAAGCCAAGATTTAGAGCAGACGTATCGCAGCGTTGTGAAAGATGTACGCGCATTTAACAACAACATCAATGCCTCTATTGGCGCTTTACGTGCTTATGAACAGTCAGTTATTTCAGCGAAATCAGCACTGGAAGCGACCGAAGCAGGGTTTGATGTCGGTACACGGACTATTGTTGATGTGCTTGATTCAACGCGCCGTCTCTACGATGCGAATAAAAATCTCTCTAACGCACGTTATGACTATGTGCTGAGCGTACTGCAATTGCGTCAAGCAGTAGGCACCTTGAGCGAGCAAGATATTTTAGATATCAACGCTGGCTTAAAAGCAGACAGCTAAAAAAGTAAAAGCCGCTGACAATTCAGCGGCTTTTTTGTAGTGATTGGCTCATTTTATACAAAATGCCAAAGGATACGGCGCGATGTTAGCCTCTGCCGCCTTTAATTGCTTCAATAATTTCTGTGGTTGAGCAACCATCTTCAAAGTTCAACACTTTGACTTCTCCACCCGCCGCAATCACTTCTTCACCACCGGCGATATCTTCAGGTTTATAGTCACCACCTTTCACCAGTAAGTTAGGTAGTACAGCCGCAATCAAACGCTGTGGCGTATCTTCAGAAAAAGGAACCACCCAATCGACAGCGCCCAATGCAGCCAGCACCGCCATGCGGCGATCCGTTGTATTGACTGGGCGACCTGGGCCTTTCAAACGCTTAACCGACTCATCCGTGTTAACGGCAACAATCAGGCGATCGCCTAATTTGGCTGCGTGGTTAAGATAAGAAACATGTCCTGCATGCAAAATATCAAAGCAACCATTGGTCATCACCACCTTTTCGCCCTGAGCTTGAGCCACTTTTACCGCATTAATTAAGGCTTGTTCACTGATGACACCATAATCAGTATCTTTGCTACCGTGAACCGCTTCCGCTAGTTCAATGGTTGAAACGGTTGACGTGCCCAGTTTACCAACCACGACACCCGCCGCCGCATTGGCCAATGCGCACGCTTCATCAAGTGGTTTACCTGCCGCAACTGATGCTGCAAGCACTGAAATCACCGTATCTCCAGCGCCCGTTACGTCATACACTTCTTTGGCTAATGTTGGTAAATGGAATGGCTTCTGATTGCGTTGTAACAGTGTCATTCCATGTTCGCTGCGAGTCACCAACAGTGCGCCAAGATCAAACTGTTCAATCAAGGCAAAGCCTTTTTCTACTAGCTCTTGCTCTGTTTTTACTTTGCCTACGACCTGTTCAAATTCAGACATGTTAGGTGTGAGCAATGTTGCGCCACGATAACGTTCGAAATCGGCTCCTTTAGGATCGATAAAAACGGGAACGTTGGCTGCACGTGCTTTTTGGATTAATTGCTGCACATGCTCTAATGCGCCTTTGGCGTAATCGGACAAGATCACCGCTTTTACTTTCGGTAACGCCAGCTCCATGCGAGATAAAATCAGTTCTGGATCGGTGTTCTCAAACTTATCTTCGAAATCCAAACGGATCAGTTGCTGGCCTCGGCTTAGCACGCGTAATTTTGTAATGGTTGGATAATTTGGCAGAGCAACAAAATCACAACTCACTTTCAACGCTGTTAACGTTTCAGTCAGAACGTTAGCAGGCTCATCCACGCCAGTTAAACCAACAATGTGCGCATGACCGCCCAGCGAAGCAATGTTCATTGCAACGTTTGCCGCGCCGCCTGGACGTTCTTCGCTATTCTCTACTTTTACTACAGGAACGGGGGCTTCTGGTGAGATGCGACCAGTTGGGCCATACCAGTAGCGATCAAGCATCACATCGCCAATAATCAATACACCTGCATCATTGTAGTCAGGTAGGATTGGTTTCATTGTGGATCTCCAATTTTTGTTATTGCGCTGAGTGTAACACAGCTCATTGAGTCTCTAAAACACTCAACCTAGCCACTGCTGCCAAGCGTTTGTGACTCGTTTTCGCAGGTCAACAAACTTACTTTCGTCAACATCCGCATCCAAGTTAAGCAAGTTTCGATGATGGATCTGATTGCGCATTGAGGTATAGGCATCGGTGAGAGCCAGCGCTTGTTCTTCCTCCATAACACCTTGGTTCAGCAGTGACTCAAAAATGCGTACGTTGTCTGACCAAAACGTCAATTTTGGCTTTTCATGGCTAAAACGCAGCACTAGATATTGAGCTAAAAACTCAATATCAGTGATGCCACCAGCATCTTGTTTAAGCATAAAGCGGCCACTTTTCTTTCCCCCCAAATGATCGCGCATTTTTATCCGCATCGCGACTACATCCTGCTTGAGCTTGGTTTCATCTCTTGCCAATGACAAAATCTCATGACGGGTGCGATGGAAAGCCTGTTGCAGTGGCTCATCACCATAAATCATTCGGGCACGAACTAAGGCTTGGTGTTCCCACGTCCACGCTTCATTGCGCTGGTATTCATCAAACGCTTCAGCGGGGCTAACTAACAAACCGGACGCTCCGGACGGGCGCAAACGAGTATCAACTTCATACAAAATACCAGAAGCGGTACGAGTAGCAAAAATGTGGATCACGCGCTGGGCTAAGCGCAAATAAAACTGACGGCCATCAATCTCTTTTGCGCCATCGGTGTAACAATCCACCGGGCAGTCATGGAGAAACACGATATCAAGATCGGAATTGTAACCCAACTCCCAGCCCCCTACTTTGCCATAGCCAACGACTGCAAACCCTTTACCATCCCTCTCTTTTAAATGAGTGGGTTGGCCGTATTTTGCACTGACTTGCTGCCAAGCTTGGTTGATCACGGCTTCAACGATGGCTTCAGCAAGGTAGGTTAAGTGATCGCTCACTTTCATCACAGGCAAAGCACCGGCAATATCAGCAGCAGCAATACGCAAAATGCAGATCTGCTTAAATTGGCGTAATCCTTCCATTTGCTGCTCCATATCCTCTTCGGGAATACGAGCAAGAAAATCACGCAGTTCAGTTTTATAAGCAGACAACTCCATTGGATTATAGAGATGCTGCGGGTCGATAAGTTCATCGAGTAAAATGGGGTAACGACTAAGCTGTTCCGAAATCATCGGGCTTGCGGTACATAAACGCACCAGCTGCGTCAATGCCGCAGGGTGTTCATCTAGCAGCTCAAGGTAAGTGGTTCGAGTCACAATTTTGTACATCAAATGCAGCACACGAGGTAAGCCAAACTGCGCATCTGGATGAATGAAAATCGCTTGGAACAGTTTTGGCATCAACCGGTTTAATACATCTCGTCCGCGTGGGCCCAGCGTTTTTTTCGCCAAATCCTCTTTAAATTGGATCAATACATGCACCATGCCGGCAGGATCATCACAGGTAAGCTCTTGTTGAAAAATCGTTTCAAGCACATCAGGCTTGTGCGCCATATCCCACAGCTCGTGAAAATGTTTAGCAACGCACTGGTCATCATCTTCTTCATCATCGCCAATCAGAGTTGCAAATACTTGATGTACTTTGGTCATGTGTTGATGCGTTTCGTGAAACAGCGTTACCCAGTCAGTGCATTGCATTGCAACGGCTAAGCGAAGTTGATCCAGTTCATTGTCTGGCAAGGTTTGCGTCTGCTTGTCGGCCATCGCTTGCAATAGGTTCTCAAGGCGACGTAAAAACAGATAAGCTTGTCGTAAATCGGCCACTTCTTGCGGTTTGAGCAGGGCAAGTTCTTCTATTGCAACCAGTGTTTCTAATAGTCCACGCTGACGTAAACTGGGTTCTCGTCCACCACGAATTAACTGAAATACTTGTGCGATGAATTCAATTTCGCGGATCCCGCCTGCGCCTAATTTGATGTTGTTATGCAGCCCTCGACGTCTCACTTCGCTGCTGATCATCGATTTCATACGGCGCAGAGATTGAATGGCGCTAAAATCGATGTAGCGGCGGAACACAAATGGTCGCAGCATTTGACGCAACTCTTGGTACTGCGGATACATTTCCCGCCCCATTACTCGAGCTTTGATCATCGCATAACGCTCCCAATCACGCCCTTGCTCTTGGTAATAATCTTCGAGCGCCGCATAGCTCATCACCAGTGGGCCACTTTCACCAAAAGGACGCAAACGCATATCAACTCGGTAGCAAAAACCGTCAAAGGTATGTTGATCCAACGCTTTAATGATTCGCTGGCCTAAACGGGTAAAAAATTGCGCATTCGCGATGCTGCGGCGAGCGCCTTGTGTTTCACCGTTTTCAGGATAAGTAAAGATGAGGTCGATATCCGACGAGAAGTTCAACTCACCGCCACCTAACTTGCCCATGCCGATGATCAGCATAGGTTGTGCTTCACCTTGGTCGTTAGTTGGCGTTCCCCACTCGAAGCAGCAAACAGCGTACTGCCACTGGTAAGTCTCAAAAATGAGTGCTTCCGCCAGTGCTGAAAGATGTGCAAGGCTCTCTTCTAACGTCCAACTGGCGGTGAAATCTCGCCAAGCGATGTACACCATTTCACGGTTACGAAACTGACGCAAAATACGATGCCCTGACATTTCATCTTTGCACTCTTCTAGCTGTATAGCGAGATCGTCTCGGTAATGCTCTAGCCTTGACTCTCCCGCCAACATTTCTGGTAATTGCATACACAACCATTCATCTCGCAATAATGCTTCATTGATAAACTGGCTCATCCCGACCACATACAACAGCTGTTTTTTCAATGGCTCGGACCACTGTGCAATGCTCGGTTGTTGCTCTAGCAAATGTTGATAGGTTGTGTGCGCAAAAGCGTGAAGTGATGAAGGCAGTAACATGAGACATCCTTGTGAATTGAGACCAATGCAGTCGCTAGAAGGCTATTTATAGCAAACTTATATCAATAAAAAACGCCCAACAACAAGAATTGTGGGCGTTGATTGAAGGATCGAATTTCTACAGAGTTAGACTTTGAACATCGTAATTTTCCGATCTAACTCTTCAGCGTTGCTTTGCATGATCTCTGATGTTTCAAGCAACTCACCAACTACTGTTACTGAGGCTTCAACGAGCTCCCTCACATTGGTTAGATTTTGGTCCATTTCCTGAGCCACGCTAGTTTGCTGCCCAGCGGCCGTTGCGATTTGGATATTCATGTCATTGATCCGTTGCACTTGATTCACAATACCATCTAATTCAGTGCCCGCATTCGTAACCAGCTCAACTCCTTCAGCCGCTTCAACTACACTTTTTTCCATTAAATCAACGGCTGAATTGGCACTATTTTGTAATTGAGAAATCATCTCTTGGATCTCAATCGTCGCTTTTTGGGTGCGCTGCGCTAAGTTACGCACTTCATCGGCCACCACCGCAAAACCACGCCCAGCTTCACCAGCCCGAGCCGCTTCAATGGCAGCATTGAGCGCGAGTAGGTTGGTTTGCTCGGAAATACTTTGGATGGTTCCAACAACACTGCCAATCGCAACCACTCGTTCTTCAACTTGGTTGACGGCTTGCGCTGATGCCGCGATATCCTTCGATAGCTCACTCATCTTAGTGATGGTGCCTTTGACAAAACGCTGACCAGTTTCTGCTTGACCTGACGCTTGCTCGGTTAGTGCTGATGCATTTTGTGCATGCTCTGCGACCGTTTGCACCGTGGATGTCATTTCACTCATGGCGGTGGCCAATTGGTCAATTTCGTTAAACTCTTCTTGAGCCGAATCTTTGGTTTCTGACATGCTGATGGTCATGACTTCAGTAAGTGACGAAAGCTCTTGTGAGGCATCCACTTGCATCTTAATGACGTCTTGCAACTGGCGGCGGGTTTTCTCAAGCTCTCGCGCAACGTCGCCGTACTCATCTTTACATTCCATATTAATCGGTGTGGAAAGATCACGACTTGCCATCAACTTAATTGAATCACTTAAATATTGTGTTTGGCGCAGCATGACTTTGGCTGCGGCGAGTAAAAGCACAACAAAAACGATGATCATGAATGCCGTTTGCCATACTACTTGAGTCAAATAAGCATCATAGTGTTGCTGAGCGATTTCGGTATTCTGAGTTGCTGCAAGCAGTGATTCGTAAAAAGTACGAGCATCCCAAAGCTGCTTTGCGATGATCAATACTGTACTAAACACCATCAGCATAACCATTTTAGGAACGAGACGAATATCGGTAATCAAACGTTCCCATGGCTTAAATGCCATTGTTGCCATTGTCAGTTCTCCACTATGTCTTATATGTTGAAATTTCGGTAAGTAAGCAAACTCAAAAACTAAAAAAGCTATTTATTTTGAGCTTCGTATGAAAAAAGATGATATCAAAGATGAGACAAATCCAATGTGTTTATTGTTGCTGATCCACTCACTCATGGCATGATTTGTGATCTCAGGCTTGTTGTTCATCCCTGTCAATCATGATATCTGTTAGGTTTCTATCGACCCTGATTTTTTGAACTGTAGTCGTTTCGTTGTGCAACCTGTTGGAGATTTGATCTCATCCACAAATCAATTGCAATTAATGAAACTAAATGAGCAGAGATATAAAAAAAGAGACACCGCAGTATCTCTTTTTCATTTTGGCTGTGAGCCATGTTGATTAGCGACTTTTACGCCAATAAGGCTCGGCTTCAATGCCAATTTGTCGCGTCTGCTCCATCGCATGAACAATCGAGTTTTGTTGGCGAATCAGCCATCGCTTGAGTTGTTCTTGTTCGTCTTCTTGCAACTTGTCGATCAAATTCTCTAGCGGCTTGAGCATTAATAAATCATCTATTCCTTGCAGTAAATCAGCCCAAGGGAGACGGAAGTTTTTGCGTTCTTCAATATCATAAAGGCTCGCAAAACCAATGCCAGTGTAGAGATTACGCATTAAACGATACTGCTGATCAATATACTCTTGAGGGCTTAGCTCAACTTTAGGAGGAAAAGCTTCCATTAACTCGGCCCATGTGCGATCCAACTGCTTCACCGAAAACGAACCGACGTTACGCGCCATTTTTTCTCTGGCTTTATCGTCCAAGAAGGGTTGCCATCCACGGCTCAAAATCCAACGACTGAGATCAAGCAGTAACCCTGTATACCGCGCCGAACTGAGCAGCTTTAAGTTTTCTTCCCGATTAGGGAGTGCCTCTTGCTGCTCTTTTAACTCGGCGATGATAAATTTACGAGCGTCCAGTTTACGCAGTGCGTGGCCTTTATCTTCAAGCAGATTGGTTAGGTAGTCATGAGTTTTTAACCACGATAACTCTTGCTCCAACCATTTCAATTCCTGACGTAAAATAGCGCTAGCGCGACGTGGCACAATGCCGCCATAAATGCTCAAGATCTGACGTAAAAAACTGGTGGCGTGGCTTATCTCATGTAACGCTGGAATTGAATCGCGCTCGGTGTAGATCTGTTCATGGTGATGCCAATGGGATAATGCATGCTCTAGCGAGTGAATAAAACACTCTTCCACGCTGTCAGTACTGACTGTATTGACCAAGGTTAAGGCGTGAACTTCATCACCTTGATAACCAGACGCAAGACGATAGCCTCGCGCCGCTTTACTCAAGTTACCCAGACGCATACCACCGTGCTCACAAAACTGGCGAGCTAACGTAAACAAGGCATCCGTTTGCCCCGATTTCAACTCCAGCTCCACTTCGCAGATAGGTTCTTGTTTTTCACCTGCAACAACAAAACCTTGATCGAAAGCCACTTCAACTTGGCTGCCATCGGCCATGCCAATCAGCCACTGCTCGCGTGTGAAGTTGGTCGAAAATAGAGGCATCAGTTCAGATTGTAAGGTCGTAATATCTTTACCTTGTGGCCAGATATCTTCCGGATGAAGCGTCAAGTTCGGTTCATTGCTGTTGTGCTCAGCATTGTATTCTGGTCTTTGGTGCAACCCTGCAACGACTCGACCCGCCGTTTTAACAGTTTGAACATACACATCATCAAAGCGACGAATACGAAGCCCTGTGTCGTGTTGACGCAACCAGTTGTCAGGTGTATCGAAGTAAGTGTTCCCTAACGCTCGACAACTGTGCTGAAGTACTTTGATTTCAGAGATCTTGTAACGCAAAATTTCCGAAAATTTTGGTGAAACAAAAAACTTCAGTTCTATCTCGGTTTCCATAACTAACCCTTTCAAAGCAGATAGCGAAAGAATATGGCCTAATGCACAGTGGGGCAAGTAACAAATATCACCGGAATGATGATCTAAAACAGTTTTAATGAGAGATTTAATGGGTTAACATGCGCGCCTTTATAGCCATCGCTCAACATTTCGCCATGAATGGTGTATGTTATTTTAAGGTTATATTTTTTAGGTTGAACGACCATGCCAGTAAATACAATTATGGGGTTATTTGCAAAGTCCCCTATAAAGCCTTTGCAGCGCCACGTTGTGTGTGTGAATGAATGTTGCTCTCACTTAGTCAATTTCTTTGAAGTTTGTTCAAAGGGTGACTGGGAGAAAGCAGGTGAAATTCGAGCCCAAATTTCTCATTTAGAGAAAGAAGCGGACGTACTCAAGCGTGAAATTCGTCTTAAACTACCACGCGGTTTATTTATGCCTGTCGATCGTACTGACATGCTAGAGCTGTTAACTCAGCAAGATAAACTGGCCAACCTTGCAAAAGATATTGCAGGCCGTGTCTACGGTCGTCAATTGATCATCCCAGAGCCTCTTCAAGAAAACTTCATTGCCTACGTAAAACGCTGCCTTGATGCAGCAAATCAAGCGCAAAAAGTGATCAATGAGCTCGATGAGTTATTGGAAACAGGATTTAAAGGTCGTGAAGTCACACTGGTGGCGGAAATGATCAATCAACTGGATGTGATTGAAGATGACACCGATGCGATGCAGGTTCGACTCCGCCAACAATTAATGGCTATTGAGTCGAAAATGAATCCGATCGATGTAATGTTCTTGTACAAAATTCTAGAATGGGTGGGCGGCATTGCCGATCAAGCTCAGCGCGTTGGCGCTCGTCTTGAACTAATGCTTTCTCGCTCTTAAATCAGTAAGTTAACCAAATAACGAAGAGCAAAACTTGATCCATCAGCTTAGGCGTTGATTATTTTCTCCGCTGATGGTTTTGACTCGCTTCGAGAAAATGAGTCCAGTTATGCTCCGCTTGTTATCAAAAGACTAGGTATTACGATGGATATCCTTGCGAACTACGGCACTGTCCTGATTCTTGTTGCAGCCGCTTTTGGCTTCATGATGGCGATTGGTATTGGTGCAAATGATGTTGCTAATGCAATGGGAACTTCAGTAGGCTCAAAAGCGCTAACCGTAAAACAAGCTATTATCATTGCGATGATTTTTGAATTCGCTGGTGCATATTTAGCGGGTGGTGAAGTAACCGAAACCATTCGTAACAGCGTCATCGAACCCGCACTTTTCGCTCACCAACCCGACGTTCTTGTTTATGGCATGATGTCTGCACTTCTCGCCGCCGGAACATGGTTATTGTTGGCTTCATACATGGGTTGGCCTGTATCAACGACTCACTCTATCATCGGCGCCATTATCGGATTTGCCTGCATATCCGTCGGCCCAGAAGCGGTTGATTGGGCCTCAGTAAAAGGCATCGTAGGCAGTTGGATTGTCACCCCAGTCATTTCTGGTTTGTTCGCCTACTTAATCTTCGTCAGTGCTCAACGATTGATTTTCGATACTGAAAATCCACTGATGAATGCCAAACGCTTTGTTCCTATTTATATGTTCATCACCACTATAGTGATCGCACTGGTTACCATCAAAAAAGGCCTTAAACATATAGGCTTACACCTGAGCACCGGTGAAGCATGGTTATGTTCTGCGGCGTTATCAGGCCTTGTTATGGTCGGTGGTTACTACTACATCAAGAGAAAATTTGCCAACCGCGAAGAAGACCATGGGTTTTCCGGTGTTGAGAGCATCTTTAGCGTATTGATGGTGATCACTGCGTGTGCAATGGCTTTTGCGCATGGTTCAAATGATGTAGCTAACGCGATTGGTCCTCTGTCTGCGGTGGTTTCAACTGTTGAAAGCTTGGGTGCTGTCAGTGCTAAAAGCTCAATTGCTTGGTGGATTTTGCCACTGGGTGGTTTTGGTATTGTGGTTGGCCTAGCTACCCTTGGTCACAAAGTGATGGCGACGGTCGGTACGGGTATCACTGAACTGACGCCAAGCCGTGGCTTTGCCGCTCAGTTGGCAACAGCGTCAACGGTCGTATTGGCATCAGGTACTGGCCTTCCAATCTCAACCACACAAACACTTGTTGGTGCGGTATTAGGGGTTGGTTTTGCTCGTGGAATTGCGGCATTGAATCTAGGTGTGGTGCGTAATATCGTTGCTTCATGGATTGTCACCTTGCCAGCAGGCGCTTTACTTGCGGTCATTTTCTTCTATGCCCTGCAAGCAATATTTGGCTAATACAATAAGTCAATAGATTGTAAGTGCAATGTCATTAATTGACTCAAACGCACAGAAAGGGAGGCTTAGCCTCCCTTCTTTGTTGCACCAATCAACGAAACTTCTTAATATTTGTCGAAAGCATTTTAATACCTCATTTGATAGCTAAAGGACTTATCGTGAAAAAACTGATCTGCATGGTTTTACTGACCATGTTGGCTGCGCCAACGTTTGCGCAAGACCGCTATATTGCGGACAAACTCTTTACTTATATTCATTCAGGTCCAAGTAACCAATTTCGCATTCTCGGTAGCATCGATGCAGGAGACAAAGTAAAGCTGCTTGATGTTAATAACGATACTGGTTATAGCCAGATTGCCGATGAGAAAGGCCGCACGGGTTGGGTTGAAAGCCGTTTTGTCACTCGCCAAGAAAGCATGGCGATGCGTTTGCCGAAATTGGAGAGTGAGCTGGCCGAAGTGAAAAGTAAATTGGCCAATGCAAAGCAAAATGCAGACAGTGAAAAAGCCGGATTGGCCAATTCATTAGAGGCTCGCAATCAACAAATTTCAGAGTTAGAACAAAACTACAGTGATATCAGTAAGCAGCTCACTGATTCACAAACTGAAATTCGCGAACTGCGCGCTAAGCTGGATACTCAGAAAGAGGATCTACTGCTTAAATACTTTACTTATGGGGGCGGCGTAGCGGGTATTGGTCTGTTACTTGGACTAATTTTGCCACACATTATCCCACGCCGTAAGAAACACCCTTCTGGTTGGGCATAATCTCCCTAACAGACTGGATCTATCACTTGAAAAACGGTCACCAGAGAAAGGTGACCGTTTTTTTATCCTTTCCAATCATAAAGAGCTGGGATTTCAATCAATTCACCATCGAAACGTATCAAGGTTGATTGCGGATTGATCTCGACTAATTGCACGCCATTCACCACATCATCACCTACCTTTCGCTCTACGCCATTAATTTTTACCCATCGTTTATCTGTGCGACTTGAATAAACGTGAGTCTGGAAATTCAGCGCTGGGATACGGCCTGAAAAGGTATCAAGATGTTCTGTGAGCAGAAGATGATCTTTTGATGTGTCTCCTACCAGTACGACTTGATCTTTGCCTTGAATCGCCAACTCAACTCGTTGTACCAATTCCGGGGATAATTGACTTAAGTCGAGATCATTAAGGCCAAACTCCTGATCTGCGTTTTTATCTCGCGGATCACGAGTCGTCAACTGAGTACCATGTAAAGGAGTAAATGGCGGCGTAGAGCTTGTCTCGGTAAGAGTTTTCACTCGTGGTGTATTGGTTTGTAACTCACCAAAGTCAGGGTATTCCAGAACTTGGTAAGCCCCCTCTTGTTGCACAACTTGTGGCGCATTGCGCTTCAATTGTTCTAGATCATCGATTCGCGCTTGATATGAATGATAAACAAGATAACCGCAACAAAGCAGCGATGGAGCAAACAACGCGGTAAGCGATGATTTCGAGCACCATGAAGATGGCAAGGATTGATTAAACACTGCTACATGAGAAGAGTGAGGCAAGCTTTTGCTCTGGTGGCTAAGCTCTGATTGCTCTAATGCTTTAAGCACTTGCGACATTATCCTTGCTCCTTAGTAATGAGAAGGCGAGGTGCGTTGTGTTGAGTCAATAGCTCAAGCCGACTGATCGTGCGAGCCCCAGCAATACCATCGCTGTCCATTTTTTGCCAGCGTTGGAAAAAAGCCACTTTGCGCTTTACCTCACCATCAAATTGTTGATGCCCTGTGGCTTGCTCTCCAAGTAACTGAGACAATTTTTGGTCAAGCAGTTCAACATCATCTCCTTGCATGCCCTGTTTCAACGTTCGAAGTAAATCGTGCTGCCAAATGTAGTGATATTCTCCTGTCCATACGTCACTGAGCTGACTTTGGTTAATTTGCACATGCTTTCCTGCCATTAACAATTGCACCTGTTCAGCATTGATCTGGTACAGCACCGCATAAGCTTGTGTTTGCTCCGCAGCTAAAGTAAGCACCACTGGCAAATTTAACTGCTTTAATTGGTTGAAATCACCCTGCATACGCTGACATTGAAAGCGTCCTTGTGCTTGAGCATCACAAAAACTATCGGCCAAAGATGCGCTGTAACCCCACACTTTATAAAGATCGCTAATAGCCGCTTCCAATGCCTTCGACCGTTCTAGATCTTGTTCCAATTGAGCACTGATCACCACTTGAGTGATCGGTTTAGGTAATTCAGGGGAAGGCAACGCAAAGCGCATCATGCGATCAATCCATGGCGGGCTAAACCACGCAATGAACACAGCTAACACTAAGCCCGCAATGAGAGGAGAGCGATACGATATTGAAGACGGTACGAGGCGAGCATGAGGCGACTGATAGACCGAAGACTGAAAATTCATGACCTCTTGACCCGCGGTACGCACTAATTCAAATGAGAGCGCTTTCACGCCCTGCTGATAGGCTAACTTGAAACTCGCATCGCACACTAAGTTAATTAAACGCGGAATACCGTGGGTCTGTTCCGCTATCCATTTGATACTTTTCTGATCAAACCAATCCTTGTGACCGCCGGCTAACGCTAAACGAAAGTGGATGTACTGCTCTGTCTCTTGAACATTGAGAGGCAGCAAGTGATAACGACCGGTAATACGTTGCGCAAGTTGGCGTAATTGAGGTAATTGCAATTTTTGTTGTAACTCGGGCTGACCAATCAGTAAAACCTTAAGTAACTTACGGCTCTCCGTTTCAAGGTTAGTCAGTAGTCGCAACTGTTCCAGTACATCGGCGGCCAGATGCTGCGCCTCATCTATCACTAATAGCGTCTGTTTCCCTTGCGCGTGGTTATGCAGTAAATGATGATAAATTACTTGGCTAAGCGCTTTTAAACTCCCTGAAGGTGGGTAAGACAGCGCAAACTCATCACAAATCGCTTCAAGCAACTCGATGTTCGAAAAAGTTGGATTTAAAATAAACCCCGCCTGAGTACTATCATCGAGTGCTGCAAGCATCGCTCTTGCGATGGTTGTTTTGCCAGTCCCCACTTCGCCAGTTAATAGCGCAAAACCACCACCATCACCCAGCCCTGCTTGTAAATGTTGCATCGCTTCACGATGACGATGGCTCAAAAATAGGTAACGAGAGCTCGGTACAATTGAAAATGGCGGCTCGGTAAATCCAAAAAATTCCTTATACATTCTCTCGTCTCTATCATTTCACTGTGATGAAAAGTACCATTACTAACATCAATCGCCAATGGCGTTTCAGCATATTTAAGGTAATCCGGTGCAAGTATACTTAGTTGGGGGCGCGGTACGCGATCAGTTGCTCCATATTGATATCTATGACAAAGATTGGGTTGTAGTAGGCAGCAGCCCAGAGCAAATGCTGGCCACTGGTTTTACTCCTGTAGGAAAAGATTTTCCCGTATTTCTTCACCCGAAAACGAAACAAGAGTATGCCCTTGCTCGCACTGAGCGCAAAACTGGCGCTGGCTACACAGGCTTTGCCTGCTACTACGCACCCGATGTGACTTTGGAAGAGGATCTCGCTCGCCGCGATCTGACCATTAACGCCATCGCACAAGATAACGCTGGTAAGCTTATTGACCCCTATGGCGGCCAGCGCGATCTGCACAATCGCCTACTGCGCCATGTTTCTGATGCTTTTATCGAAGATCCACTACGTGTCCTTCGCGTCGCTCGTTTTGCGGCCAAATTCGCACATTTAGGTTTTACCATTGCCGATGAAACCATGGCACTGATGAAACAAATAACGCAATCAGGTGAGTTGCAACACTTAACCGCCGAGCGCGTATGGCAAGAGTGGCAGAAATCACTGGCCACTCAGCATCCAGAAATATTTCTTTCTGTTTTATATGAATGCGGTGCACTTAAAGTGGTATTACCCGAACTGGATCGCCTGTTTGGTGTTCCTCAACCGGAAAAATGGCATCCTGAAATTGATACCGGAGTACACACCTTAATGGTTGCAGCGCAAGCGGCGAAGCTCTCTTCATCGATAGCGGTTCGTTTTGCAGCGCAAGTGCATGACTTAGGTAAAGGAGTCACACCTAAAAGCGAATGGCCCAGCCATAAAATGCACTGTCACACAGGAATTAACATCATTAAAGCCTTGTGCGAGCGGGTGCGTATTCCAAATGAGTGTAAAGAGTTGGCACTACTCGTCTGCGAGCAGCATTCCAATATTCATCGAGCGGCAGAATTAAAACCCAGCACCAAACTCAAAATACTCGATAAACTCGATGCATGGCGCAAGCCTGAGCGCTTGCAGGACGTTTTACTCTGTTGTCAAGCCGATCATGCGGGTCGATTAGGTTGTGAAGAGACCCCTTATCCGCAACGCGATATTTTTCTCAAAGCCTATCAAGCCGCACTGAGTGTCGATGTACAACAGGTGATCCGTGATGGTTTTCAAGGGAAAGCGATCAAAGAAGAACTGGATAAACGACGGATCGCAGCGATTAGCGCGGTGTAAATCTTTCCCTTCTTAACTCGCAATTCAAAATGCGAGTTGC
The DNA here is from genome assembly GCF_963874405.1 of Vibrio sp. V08_P9A1T1. Taxonomy (NCBI): domain Bacteria; kingdom Pseudomonadati; phylum Pseudomonadota; class Gammaproteobacteria; order Vibrionales; family Vibrionaceae; genus Vibrio; species Vibrio sp. V08_P9A1T1. Next base: position 3,811 of record NZ_CAWNIB010000262.1, on the reverse strand, counting down.
GATAGCAGAAAAAACAAAACGCCCTGCATTGCAGGGCGTTCTTTAAAGTAATGATGCTAAGCTGTATCCCGTGGGATTAAGCTTGGCCTTTCACTTCTTTAAGACCGTTGAAAGGAGCACGACCAGCTAGCGCTTCTTCAATACGGATTAGTTGGTTGTACTTAGCAACACGGTCAGAACGGCTCATAGAACCCGTTTTGATTTGACCTGCAGCTGTACCTACCGCTAGATCAGCGATAGTTGCATCTTCAGTTTCGCCAGAACGGTGAGAGATTACCGCTGTGTAACCAGCATCTTTAGCCATCTTAATTGCAGCTAGAGTCTCAGTTAGAGAACCGATTTGGTTGAACTTGATAAGGATTGAGTTAACGATACCTTTCTCAATACCTTCTTTAAGGATCTTAGTGTTAGTAACGAATAGATCGTCACCCACTAGCTGAATTTTGTCGCCTAGAAGTTCAGTTTGGTGTTTGAAACCAGTCCAATCAGACTCGTCCAAACCGTCTTCGATAGAAACGATTGGGAATTGCTCAACAAGGCCCGCTAGGTAGTGGTTGAACTCTTCTGAAGTGAACGTTTTGCCTTCACCTTTCATGTTGTAGATGCCAGCGTCTTTGTCGAAGAACTCAGATGCTGCACAGTCCATCGCTAGAGTGATGTCTTTACCTAGCACGTAGCCAGCCGCTGCAACCGCTTCTGCGATAACTTCTAGCGCTTCAGCGTTAGATTTTAGGTTAGGAGCGAAACCACCTTCGTCACCAACAGCAGTGTTGTAGCCTTTAGACTTCAGAACTTTAGCTAGGTTATGGAATACTTCTGCACCCATACGTACTGCTTCTTTAAGAGTTTTTGCGCCAACAGGTTGGATCATGAACTCTTGGATGTCTACGTTGTTATCTGCGTGCTCGCCACCGTTGATGATGTTCATCATTGGTAGAGGCATAGAGAATTGGCCAGCAGTACCGTTTAGCTCAGCAATGTGCTCGTATAGAGGCATGCCTTTCGCAGCCGCAGCCGCTTTTGCGTTCGCTAGAGAAACCGCTAGGATTGCGTTCGCACCGAAGTTAGATTTGTTTTCAGTACCATCAAGGTCGATCATCACTTGGTCGATAGCTGCTTGATCTTTAGCATCTTTACCAACTAGAGCATCAGCAATTGGGCCGTTTACAGCTGCAATCGCTTTAAGAACACCTTTACCTAGGAAACGTGATTTGTCACCGTCACGTAGCTCAAGAGCTTCGCGAGAACCAGTAGATGCACCAGATGGCGCAGCTGCCATACCTACGAAACCGCCTTCTAGGTGAACTTCAGCTTCTACTGTTGGGTTACCACGTGAGTCGATGATTTCGCGACCTAGAACTTTAACGATCTTAGACATTAATGTTTCCTCTCGTTGAATTTAAATGTCAAAACTATAAAGGGCAGCAGCACAACAATTGCAACTGCCCGTATCCTTGTTACTTCTCTGATTCACCGCGTTGGAACTCACCTGCCGCTTTAATAAAGCCTGCAAATAGTGGGTGACCATCACGAGGGGTTGAAGTGAATTCTGGGTGGAACTGAGCTGCTACAAACCATGGGTGAGCAGGGTTCTCAATCACTTCAACTAGCTTCTTATCAGCAGACAGACCTGATACTTTCAAGCCAGCTTTTTCGATCTGCGGACGAAGTTTATTATTAACTTCATAACGGTGACGATGACGTTCATGAATGGTTGCACTACCGTAAAGCTCATACGCTTTGGTGCCTTTCTCTAAGTGGCATAGCTGCGAACCAAGGCGCATAGTACCACCAAGATCAGACTTTTCAGTACGCTCTTCTACGTTACCTTCGTCATCTACCCATTCGGTGATCAAGCCTACCACAGGGTATTGAGTCTCTTTGTTAAATTCTGTTGAATGCGCACCTTTCATACCCGCAACGTTACGCGCGTATTCGATCAGCGCCACTTGCATACCTAAACAAATCCCTAAGTAAGGAACTTTGTTTTCGCGGGCATATTGCGCAGCAAGAATTTTGCCTTCGATACCGCGGTCACCAAAACCGCCAGGTACTAGGATTGCGTCCAAACCAGTCAGCACTTCCGCACCTTTGGTTTCAACGTCTTGAGAATCGATGTATTTGATTTTCACGCTCAAACGGTTTTTCAAACCTGCGTGTTTCAGTGCTTCGTTAACCGATTTGTAAGCATCAGGCAATTCAATGTATTTACCGACCATCCCGATCACCACTTCAGCGGTTGGGTTAGCCTCTTCGTAAATCACTTGTTCCCATTCAGAAAGATCCGCTTCCGGTGCTTTAATACCAAAACGGTTACAAACGATATCATCCAAACCTTGAGCTTTGATCAGTTGAGGGATCTTGTAGATAGAATCAACATCTTTCATCGAGATAACGGCTTTTTCAGGCACGTTACAGAACAAAGCAATTTTCTTACGTTCGTTCGCTGGGATAACGCGATCGCTACGACAAACCAAAATATCAGGCTGAATACCGATAGAAAGCAGCTCTTTAACTGAATGTTGAGTCGGTTTGGTTTTCACTTCACCAGCAGCGGCAAGGTAAGGAACTAAAGTCAGGTGCATAAACATCGCGTGTTCACGGCCCACTTCAATCGCAAGCTGACGAATCGCTTCCATAAATGGCAATGACTCGATATCACCAACGGTTCCGCCCACTTCAACGATAGCGACATCGTGACCTTCAGAGCCTGCGATAACGCGATCTTTAATCGCATTAGTGATGTGTGGAATAACCTGAATCGTTGCACCTAGGTAGTCACCGCGGCGCTCTTTACGCAATACATCGGCATAAACACGACCAGCAGTAAAGTTATTGCGCTTGGTCATTTTGGTACGAATAAAACGTTCGTAGTGACCAAGGTCAAGGTCAGTTTCAGCGCCATCTTCCGTGACAAACACTTCACCATGTTGAGTTGGGCTCATTGTGCCTGGGTCAACGTTGATGTAAGGGTCAAGCTTCATCATAGTCACTTTAAGACCACGAGCTTCTAAAATCGCCGCAAGAGATGCTGCCGCAATACCTTTACCTAGAGAGGATACAACCCCGCCAGTAACAAAAATGTAATTTGTCGTCATGTTTAACCTGAAATTGGTTGAATGAGGGAAATGGATTTCTTCTGGACGGGATAAAAATATACCAGAAGCCCTTATTCGCTACAACGTGAAATCTATCACACTGTCATTTTTTATTTTTTGCTTCAAATCAAAGAGCACCGCTTGATATGGCTTATCACACCACTCAAATGAGTCAAATTTGTCTCAATGGGTGGGTTTTATTGTGGATTGCCAACACAGGGTATTACTTCGACTCCAAGCGCTTCACTTCATTCCACATCGCATCCAATTCTTCGAGAGAAAAATCGGTCAAGGTTTTGTGCTGACGTGCCACCAGCATTTCAATACCTTTAAATCGACGTGAAAACTTTCGATTTGCTTTATTTAACGCCACTTCTGGATCAATTTTTAAGTGCCGAGCAAAGTTAACGGTGGCAAATAATAGATCGCCCATTTCATCCTCTACTCGAACCGGATCAGGGTTAATTTGCAACGCCTCTTCCATGACTTCTTCGATCTCTTCTTGAACTTTATCAACCACTGGGCCGATAGAATCCCAATCAAAGCCATATTGGGCACACTTTTTTTGAATCTTTGTAGCACGTAAAAGGGACGGAAAAGCGTGTGGTATTGAGTCTAGAATACTTTGATCTTTTTTTCCTGCTTGTACCTTTTCTTTGGCTTTTTCAGCTTCCCAATTGGCGTTGATTTGCGCTTCATCCTCAAACTTGGCA
>NZ_CAWNIB010000261.1:0-49397 GCF_963874405.1 Vibrio sp. V08_P9A1T1 | reverse complement strand
ATGTTAGATCAGACGTTCAATATTGTTTCTGAAATTGATTTACCAAAATTTAAAATTAAAACCTCGGATGCTTTTACAAGAACACAATATTATGTAAACGTTCAGGTAGACTCTAAGCAGACACCTTATTTTATTATTTACTCTCCAGAGCAATATTTTGGGAAAACAATCAAGGTCGATCATCCAGCGAAGGTTAGAGCTAAAGATCTTGGTGAAGCGATGCCAATGGTCACGGACCCTACATATATATCATCCCACTTTGGTCAATTTAAACTAGAAATCAAGACATTATCTTTACAGTCTCATCAAACAAAGAGGAAAATTGAAAAGCCAGCATCAGAACAAACTGCAGTAGCAGTAGTTGTGCAGATAGAAACGAAAAAATATTACATATCAGCTATTGAAAATGCCGTCAATACTGGTGATGTAGCAAAAGCTCTAAGCTTATTAGATGAAGCGAAAATGTTGAATGTTGATGGTGCTCAGCAAGCATTTATTAAAGCCGTTAATGCCAAATAATTAAAAACTTAAGGTAAGCGTTATATTGGTATGTCATCGTTTTTATGGATGATTCTTATCCTAGATTTCTATATCCCTGATGGGCACTGAATGGTGTGGTTTCTGATATATAAGCTCCTTCATTGATGATGAAGGAGCTGTGGTTATACTAATCAACTGCCTTTTGTAAGTTTTGACTATGACGCTTGGTTTGAAGGTAGTCGTTCTGCTTTAAAGAATTATGCGTTAAATGCCAATTGGGATAAGTGAACTTTAATTTAGAGAGTTCAGGATAAGATGGAGCCACTACTTTTTTTACAATAATATCATTTCTGTTGAATTTAATATCATCAGTGTTTACATCTAGTATTATTTCCACGTTTTTTGTTAAGTCGCACTCAATATTTATTTGATAATTCCCCAACTCCAATATGAGATTCAATATGAGATCAGCCCTCAGGTATCGTGGATTGATCATATAACTAGCCTTACCATCGCGGCATTGCCAGTTGAAGTATAAATTCTCATCTTGACCATATGGGAGGGTCGCACTAAAGCTTGTCCAGCATGACGGTAGTTTCGGTGAAAGATTAATCTTATTTTTCGACAATTCTGGTTTAAAGCCTAGGTAATCTTGTTGAGCATTTCGTGCATATTCTGAAACAGACCAGGCTTGAGCATAGGTACCTGTTTCTATCAAGTTGTCTTCATCATGTTGATAAGCATCGAGGTTTTCACTCATTGTGCCACGATGTCCTTGCTGCAAAATTTGTTTGGCTAAGTTTTTGGATAATTGAAAAGCCAAATCTTGCTTGCTAAAACTTGTTAATGCACTGACGGTAAAACCAGCGTTCCAACCCCAAATCGTACCGTTATGGTATGCCGCATCTTTATGGTACTCAGAGCGATTATCATGGTAGGGGTGAAAATCTTCGTGATATTGCTCTAAGGAACAAATACCCCATGGAAATAAAAGATGATCAATGCTATTTCGAATAATAAATTGCCCAATTTCTAGTGGGAGAAAGGCTTCTGTCTGTGGGATAGATAGTACCATTAATTGATTTGGACGTACGCTATTATCTGGTATATCGAACTCTTTTAGATGATCAGCTAGTTGTTTTTTATCCTCATCCCAAAATTTTCTGATAAAACTCATCTTTAATTTTTCAGCTAATTTTAAATAATATCGATGATCTAGATCATTTTTATTCATTTCTGCCAGACGTGCCGCAACATGAAAGCTTTCAAATAGCAATGCTTGAATATCATTAGCTTTCGGTCCGCGAGGAGACCATGGAATTTGACCTTTGATTTTTGCATCCATCCAGGTATCGGGATGACGATGTTTTAGTAACCCATCTTCACTAAGATAATTACTTTCTATCCCATCAATAAATCGTTTTACAATCGGATAAATATCCTTTGCAAAAGCGATATCGCCACTGTAATTAATATATTCCATCACCTCCCTAATCATCCAAGGCGTACCATCGGTCGTGTTATATATTATGTCCGTTTTGCTCGTTACTCGATTGGGAATACGACCGTAATTGACTGAAGTATGATCTTGCATTTGCATGGAAGCAAAATTTTCAATGATTGCTCTGGACTCTGGAAATTGACCATTAATGAGACTTGTCCCAGATAAGGCTATGAACGTATCCCTTCCCCAACAGTCTTTGAACCAAGGTAAACCAGCCCATATACCAGAACCAAACTCTTGGTTCACAAATGTACGACTTGCCAATCTAGACCACATCACGGCTCGGTTATACTCCAGATCGTTGGTCCATAGATAATTACGTGTCAGAAAGCGATACAGATTGTTTTGAAAAATAATATTTGCATGGTTTTGCGCTGCGAGTTGAGCTCCTTTTATTGCCTCTGTTTTGGTGCTTTCAAAGTAGAGGTAAATGACTAATTTTTGGGTTGATTCAGTGGAACTAATCATCAGCTTTATATTAGAATCACTTAAACCCATTAATTTAGAGGTGGTTGCACATTCATCGGTTGCCATTTCTTTGGCAATAACGGATTGATTTGCGCTAATCGCAATAAAACGTGGTTCTTCGCTAACAGAATTTGCGTCATTTATTTCATAGATAAGGACGTCATCGATGCATTCAGGTTTGCTTGCATTTACTAATATATTAAGCTCAGGGAGTATGGCAAGAGATTGTTTGGACTCAGAGGTGATGGTGAGACAAGCAAGTCGTTGACCTTGTAATAAGCTCAAACATTCTACAGAAGATGTACCAACATAGTGATGTTCAATGCCAAAAGGCATCAAGCGGGCTTTACTGGCTTGTGTTTTATCATTGATGTTACCGTTTACAAATGACGCAAATTGACCTAAATACCAACCTTGAGAATGACGGTAATTACCGCTTGAGCTGAAGCCATAGGTATGTCCTTGATAATATCCATCCACGCCATCACTGAATACATAAGAAAATTTTGAGGTACTTTCTATTGCTAGATTTGAAAATAAATTTTCTAGCTCTAAAGTGCCATCAATTCTTGGTGTACTCGGTTCTACACCACCTATCGGCGTGAGCTCCTTACAAATGAGAAGGCGTGTTTGTGTTTGGTTTATTGAGGTAATTTGAGAATGTCTATATTTTGAAGTCATGACCGATACCTATAAAAAGGGGTACAGTAGACTGTACCCAAAGGTGAACATGAAAATTGTGCTTGTTGGGGATGAATTATTTCGTGATTTGTTTCGCTGCCATATCTAATGCTTCTTTGACACCTTGTTTTCCTTGCATCGCATTATCAATCGCTGCCCCTTCGGCAAACCAGTATGCTGTCATCTGTGGGATATTAGGCATAATTTCACCATTTTCGGCGTTAATCATAGTGGCTTTGATTCGCTGATCTTGTTCTAAGATTTTTTGAAACGATTTTAACGTTACTGCGCCAAGTGGCTTATCGTCATTCATGATTTTTAGTGCATCATCTTGAAAGACATAATTTTCTAAAAACTCAACGGCAAGATCAGTATTCGGGCTGGCCGAATTAATCCCAGCACTTAGAATGCCAACAAAAGGATTACCTTTGCCACCGTTTAGCGTTGGCAGCTCTGCAACGCCATAATTTATGCCTAATTTATCTAAATTACCCCAAGACCATGGGCCGTTTATCGTCATGGCCACCTCTCCTTTGCTGAATGCAGCATCAGAGACGGCATAATCCATGTTTGGGTTCAATACACCTTGATTAACCATATTAACTAAAAACTGCAGACCGTTGATTCCTGCTTCATTATTAACTCCGGTACTTTTGGCATTGTAACCCCCTACAATTTTTTCAAAAGCATAGGCACCGCCAGAGGAAATAACAGGCCAAGTAAAGTAAGCATTTTTAATATCCCACATAATGGCTTTTTTACCCTGTTTCTCCATTGTATTATGAATACTGACTAGTTCTTCCCAAGTTTTAGGCGGTGTTGGTAACAGATCTTTATTGTAAATAAGAGAAGGGGCCTCAATAGCAAGAGGATAGCCAACCAATTTTCCATTAACGGTAACGGCATCCCAACTGAAATCGACCAACTTTTCTTTAAATTGCTTACTTGGTTTGATTTCGTGAAGCAAGCCTGCTTCTGCATAGCCACCGAATCTATCGTGTGCCCAAAAAATAATATCAGGACCACTGCCAGTTGCAGCGTGCTGTTGGAATTTCGCTTCAAGCGATTCTGGATGCTGAACAATGATTTTAATTCCAGTATCTTGTTCAAATTGTTGGCCTATTTGCGCTAAGCCATCATAACTTTTATCACCGTTAATCCAAATGGTGATTTCACCTTCTTGCATCGCCATCAGTGGTGCCGCCATTAAAGTGGCCAGTGTACAGATAGACAGATTCTTAATTGAATTTTTCATCACTATTTCCTGTTTTACCTAGGCCCGAAGCGAATATGGTACGCATGAGTCCTTGAGTGTAAGTCCTGTTGAAAATATAACGGCTTTTGCTTGCAATAAGAAATAGATGAAAGTGAGTTTGATATAGATTCTATCAATATCATTGCTCTAATATTGATAGAATGTAACTACGGTAGATAACACGGTGAGTTTTTCTACTCTCAAAAGTGTGAACCAAAACAAAAACTATTGTTGTAATGCCCGCTTTGTGTGTCGGAAGCCTATGTTATCAAGGCTTTAGTCCACACTGATCTTCAATAATTTGTTTAGTAGGGTGTTAGCCTTCATAAGGAAGAGGTATACTTCGTTAGTATTTCAATAAAACTGGTAATTTTTGGGTCAGCTATGCCTTGTTTAATATAAATTCCTACATTACCTTTTTTCTTTTTGTTGATGGTTAATGTTGCAATATTTCTTCTGGCCATCCAATGGCACATTTTATCGCTATATGGCATTACAGCGTTAGCCATCTCTAATATATCTATGCTAGCAAATAAAGAATCGACATCATAGATGGCTCTTTTACTCTCTCTTTGTTCCGTATATTGTTTAGCCAGTGATGCATGTTCAGCCAACATTGTACGATGTCGAGAATGATCCGGCGTGACGCGGATGAGAGGGTATTGGGCTTGTTCAATCAGAAGTTCATCATCACTTTTTTTTGTATTCAATATCGGATGGCTTGAACATACAAAAAATGCTTCTTGGTCTCGGAACAAAGGTTGGAAATGGACTTTACACCTTTCGTGTAGATCTTGAATTTCATGGCCAATAAAGAGGTCAATATCTCCCTGCACCAAATGATGGATCAAAGAAAGGTTATTGCCAAATTCCAAATGTATTGAACAATTAGGGGTGTTTTTTTGATATAGGCATACCGTATCGCGAACAAATAATTCCCACCACGCTTCCCCAGTGCCAAGCTTTAATTTTCCTTGATGTCTCTGTTGCATATCGGTGAACTGATGTAACAGTTGTTGCTGCTTTTCTTGTTGCTCCTGCACATACTCCCTAAATAGTTTGCCATAAGCGCTGAGCTCTACACCTTTTGAGCGGCGAATAAATAGCTCAACTCCAAGTTCATGTTCAAGCTTTTTAATTGCTGTGGTGAGAGATGGTTGACTGATATGCAGTTTCTCTGCGGCTTGCTTAATATTATTTTCAATCGCAACCATCAAAAAATATCGAAGGGATTTATCCATGCTGTTTTATCTTGTCTTCTGCTTATTGCTATCATGTTTGGCATAAATCACATTTTAGGTGATGTTTTTTTAATCTCTTTGCATGCAGAGAGGCCTAACTATAGTGATTTTTCTTATGATATAGGTATTGGCTATATCATATGGGGAATGTTCTATTGTTACTTTGCGTCAGCTCTCATTATGATGAGCAATAAATTAATTTACAAAAAGGCAATATCATGGAACCCAAATGGTGGCATAGCGCTGTGGTATACCAAATATACCCGCGCAGTTTTTACGATTCTAATCACGATGGTATCGGCGATTTAAATGGCATTATTAGTAAGCTTGATTACCTTGCAGAGTTAGGCATTAACGTTATTTGGCTATCTCCTGTTTATCAATCTCCAATGGATGATAACGGTTATGATATTTCTGACTACCAAGCAATAGCTCAAGAGTTTGGTTCCATGGAAGATATGCAGCGTTTACTGAGCGAAGCACAAAAACGCAATATTAAGATAGTGATGGATCTTGTCGTTAATCACACATCGGATGAACACCAATGGTTTTTACAAGCGAAGCAATCGCGAGACAATCCGTATCGAGATTACTACATTTGGCGGGATGCAAAACCGGATGGCAGTGTACCGGATGATACAGGGTCAATTTTTGGTGGCAGTGCTTGGCACTGGGATGAGCAAACGCAGCAATATTACTTCCACCTTTTTTCTAAACGTCAGCCAGATCTGAATTGGGAAAACCCTAAAGTGCAGCAAGAAGTGCACAGCATGATGAACTGGTGGATTGAACAGGGCATTGGCGGTTTTCGATTGGATGTTATTGATTTAATTGGTAAAGAAATTGATAAGGGCATTACTGGTAATGGCCCGCGCTTGCATCCGTTATTACAGCAAATGAATGCCGCCACCTTTGGTAATCAAGATCTGCTGACCGTGGGAGAAACTTGGGGAGCCACACCAGACATTGCAAAACTGTACAGTGCGCCGAGTCGTCGTGAGTTATCGATGGTTTTCCAATTTGAACACATCACTTTGACGTGGGAGCAGGGTGACAAATGGAGCCCTATTCCGTTAGATCTTAAGCAGTTTAAACAGGTATTAACCAAGTGGCAGATTGAGCTTGCCTATCAGGGTTGGAATTCATTATTTTGGAATAATCATGACCTACCACGCGCTGTATCTAAGTATGGTGATGACAAACGCTACCGAGTTGAATCTGCGAAAATGTTGGCAACGAGCTTACACTTTCTGAAAGGCACGCCTTATATTTATCAAGGCGAAGAGATTGGTATGACGAATGTGGCCTTCGATTCACTCGATCAATACCGAGACATCGAGACGTTAAATTTTTATCGTGTGAAGACAGAATCGGGCGTTTCTCATCAGCATATGCTGGATGCTATTCATCAAAACAGCCGCGATAACGCTCGAACGCCAATGCAATGGTCAGCGGATAAACACGGCGGATTTACTCAAGGTTCTCCGTGGATAGAGGCGAATCCTAACTACCTAAAAGTCAATGTTGAACAAGCGCTCGCTGATGAACAATCGATTTACCATCACTATAAAAAGTTAATTGCACTGCGTAAAAAACACCTGTCCATCGTCTATGGATCGTTCACGCCTTTATTTGAAGAACATGACCAAGTGTTTGGCTATGTGCGTGAGTACCAAGGTGAGCAAATTGTCGTGGTCAGTAATTTTTCATCGGCCACGGTTTGTTTAACAATACCCGAAAAGTTTCAATCGAGAGCGGTGGAGTGTTTGAGCTCTAATTATCAAGAGATTGAAAAATTAGAAGAAAACCTAGTACTCGAGCCTTATCAATCCATCGCGGTTTTGATGAGAGAGTAAAGTGAGTGGCTCATTTTTGATCTGGAATGAACGCAGCGATTTGGCTGCGTTTTTTCATTCATTGACCCAAATCGGAATCTATTCCTCAATTAGTGTGATTGTGCGTAACACTCTTGAAAAGAGTACGGTACTATCTTAGTGCTAAGGCTATGTGGCTTAATTAATCCACGAGCATTAGATATAGAGTGGCCTCTCTGTTTTGGATGAACGAATTTGACTGTTTCGTATGCTTTAAATGGTTCGAGACAGAATGAATGTGGTCAGACTTTTTCAAAGATTGAGAAAAATGGTCGATAATGAAGTTAATCAGCTAAATAAGATTTGAATCAATGAGCACTATTGGGATTGCCATAGGCGCAACCGGGTTATCACTTATCCTCATCTTCGTGTGGATGTTTTCGCTCTCTTTGCGCAAAAAACGCTTAGAGGAAGAGAGAAAAGAGAGAGAAATCGCTTATCGCAAAGCGATAGAAAAATCACGAGAACAAGAAAGACAAGATCGCTTGTTTAAGGCCGAAACAGGCCATGTGCCGACGATTTTGTATTTAGCGAAAGAAGCCGAACGAACCAACCTCAAAGAGGCGATGTACTGGTATGACAAAGCGGCAAATTATGACAATGTTACGGGAATGTATGGTGTTGTTCGGATTTGCCAAAAGTTTCGAGATGATCTGATTTTGCGGGAAAAAGAGAAGTTTTGGCAGACTTGTATTGCAGGAATTGAAGGTAACTTAACCGCAAAGTATGAAACTGGCATGGCCTATATTCATGGCCGTGGCGTGGAAGCGAATACTGCGAAAGGAGTCTCGTTAGTACAAGAGGCTGCGGAAGCGAATTTGCTCGACGCTGTGATTTTCATGGGGGATTGGTGTGTTTCACATGACAATATTGCGCCATCACCAGCGGATTCAACATTTTGGTATTCCAAAGCCGCGAAGCTAAATAGCCCGATAGGACAGATGAAACTAGGCTTGAATTACCTTAAGGGTGTTGGTGTCGCAATGGACCACAGTAAAGCTTGTTATTGGTTAGAGCGAGCTTCTGAAAAAGGTCATGTAGAGGCGATGTATCACGCAGGAGAAGCTTGGATAGATAAAGGTTCAAATGGCAATGCTATTGCTTATATTTGGTTATTTTTATCGGCTCATTTTGGTTTTGAACCGGCAAAGGTGCTAAGAGATCAAGTGGGCTCACGTATCGGTGTCGATTCTGTTGTGGGGTTGCAATCGTTGGCCAAACCACTCATGAAGAAAATCGGCGCGGGTACTGTAAGTAAACACTCAATTATTAAGGCGCTGAACAAGCTCTACAAACGTGGGATCCCTATCCCAGAGAAAGGGGAGTTGCCTGATGAAGACGATCTCTCATTGAGCGTAGTGGCGGATGCCTCCGAAGAGCGTTTGTCATCCAGCCCATCTGATGATCATGAGGTTCTAACGCGATTAGATTTCTCCAATACTTCAATGGACAGGTAATGTTGGATCGATAAAGTGGCTAAGCACTGTAAATAAAAGATCTCTGAAATGAAAATCCCCAGCGAATCGGCTGGGGATTTTTGTTGGTATCGGTTTTAGTGTATCGAATGATTATGCTGATTTATTGTGCTCAGCTTGGCAAACCGCAGCGGTGAAGACAACATCTGTGGAGCTGTTGAGCGCGGTTTCGGCTGAATCTTGAATCACGCCTATGATAAAGCCAACGGCAACAACCTGCATTGCTACGTCATTTGAAATGCCAAATAGCCCACATGCGAGCGGGATCAGCAGCAGTGAACCACCGGCCACACCGGATGCGCCACATGCAGAAACAGCAGCAACGATGCTCAGTAGCAAAGCTGTCATCAGGTCAATTTCAATACCTACTGTGTTTACTGCAGCTAGGGTGAGAACCGTGATAGTAATGGCGGCACCAGCCATATTAATGGTCGCGCCGAGTGGGATCGAGACTGAATAAGTATCTTCATCCAGTTTTAGTTTCTCACACAATGCCATGTTTACTGGGATATTGGCGGCGCTTGAACGTGTGAAAAATGCGGTGACACCACTTTCACGCAAGCACTGGAACACCAATGGATACGGGTTTTGGCGAGTTTTCGCGTACACAATGATTGGGTTGACAACTAATGCGATGATCAACATGGCACTGAGCAATACGAATAAAAGATTGGCATAACCAGCCAAAGATTCAAAGCCAGTCGTGGCAAACGTGGATGCAACCAAGCCGAAAATACCAAACGGTGCTAGGCGAATAATAAAACGCACAATTTGTGAAACGCCGTGGCTTAAATCTTCAAATACGGCTTTAGTTGTTGCTGAGGCATGGTGTAAAGCTAAGCCCAACCCAACAGCCCATGCCAGAATGCCAATATAGTTTGCACTCATTAGAGCATTGACTGGGTTATCAACCAGCTTAAACAACAGGGTATTAAGCACTTCAGCGATGCCTTGAGGAGGCGTTGCACCTTCTGCCCCCGCAACCAAGGTTAAGGTTGTAGGGAAGATAAAGCTCAATACAACGGCAGTAAGAGCGGCGGTGAAGGTTCCAAAAAGGTAAAGCACCACGATTGGGCGCATATAAGTGTGTTGGTTTTTCTTTTGGTTTGCGATGGACGCGGCGACCAAAATAAACACGAGGATCGGCGCTACGGCTTTAAGTGCGCCAACGAAAAGGTCGCCAAGTAGGCCGACGCTTTTCGCATCATCGGGTGAAAGGGTTGCTAATATCCCACCGAGAACGATACCGGCGAGTATTTGCAGAACCAAATTGCCACGCGCAAAACGGGCGAAAATATTGTTGCTTTGCATAGTTATCCCTGCAATAAATCGAATTACATCCTGCATGACCTAAATACTACGAAGCCATAGCATCGGTTATGGTAGACAAATAGAGTTATAGTGACATCAGTGAACTCCACTGAAGGGGGTAATGATATCTACGCGGGATATTGTGTCTAGAATTAATTGATAATCAGCACAAATAATTAATCAATGTGTGGAAATGCAATCGATTTTGAGTGAAATGTAAATAATATGTAGCATTTGTGGTGGTGGAATGATAAGCCTCTCGTCGGGATGTCTCGCTCTCGCCATTAGACTGGTCAATGAGCGTTTAGTGCGATGATAAAAGAGGGTAAGCCAACATCGCTCACCCTCTTCTTTTTAATGGTGTGCCATACCACTCATCACTTTTTTTACGGGTGCAGTAATGGTTTGCTGCTCACCATTGGCAAAGGTCAGTTGTACGTCAATCTTTTCACCTTCAACCAATGGTTTCTTCAAATCAAAAAGCATGATGTGCAAGCCGCCCGGTTTGAGTTCGACGTGCCCTTTGGCCGGAATTTTAAATTCAGTGACTTGACGCATTTTCATCACATCTCCTTCGGTGATTACATCATGCAACTCAACTTTCCCTGCCACATCGGTGTTGGCCGATACAATGAAACGGTCCGTTTCACCTTTATTCATGATTTGAGAAAATACTGCGCTGGTGGTGGCGGTTGGTGCGGTAGCACGTGCGTAAGGGTGATGTACCATTATATCTGTGTTCGCAAAAGCTAGTGGGCTAAGGGCAAGGCTTGCTAAAAAAAGAGCATTGAGCTTCATGTTATTTTCCTTGTGATGACGTCATTATTGTTTTGATGGCTTCAACAATGGGAGCCGGTGAAAGCGTGTGTGGGACTTTAGTGATTAATGTTCCATCTGGTTGTAAAAAGTAGAAGTAGGAGCTGTGATCTAATGTGTATTTCAGTTCAGATCCCTTTAATTCGGTTTTGCGGAAAATGACGCCATACTGATGCGCCAGTGGTGTTGTAATGTCTAAAGGAGCAGAAAGTCCCTCGATCATAGGGTGGAAATATTGGGCGTATTGATGAGAAGCATCAGCAGCGTCACGCTCTGGATCGAGAGAGATAAATAAAGGGCGCAGCTTTGCTTTGGTTACATCATCCAATTGATTGAGTGCACCTGCTAACATAGCCAGAGATGTTGGGCAGACATCTGGGCAGCGTGTAAAGCCGAAGTAAACAACACGTATGCGTTCATCTTTAGTATCAAAAATAGAGATGGGTTGATTTGCTTTGCCAAATAAAATCACCTCAGAAGATGAGCTATTACCGCTCTCTAAATCCATACTTTGCTGCGTATCAAAATAGGTTTTTATGCCAAAGCCTAATACAAACGCAACCACCAATGCCAGAGACCAATTTTTACTCATCTTTCCATCCTTATTGCCGGAAATACTTGGGTACGACCATCAGAGAGTTCGCCAATCCATGTCATTTTTTCAGTCGTGCAAACTGGGAGTACAATCTGTGCTGTGTAGAGCCCGTCTTCCTGCGGCGTCAGTATATATTTAGCGGTGCCCATCTCCATCTCTAGCCCATTGAGTGTGAGTGTGAGTTTACTTGCATTGGCTTGTGGCCATTCAACGGTCAGAGTGTTAGCCACCAAAGGTTGAGATTTATCGTGTGCCAATGTCATGACAACATCTCCTTGTCGACAAGGGGCACTCGACAACTGGCAATATCGATTAATATCTGGAGAAGAGTGTGCTGAAGAGAGCCAATTGAAAATATCGCTGCTAAAGTAACCCGCTAGCAGGGCTAGAACAAAGACGCCGATTTTGATTGCGTTGTGCATGGGGACAATCCAAGCGGTTATAAAACGCGAATGTTATCACAGCTATCTTTTTTCAGTGGTGACGAATGGATAAAATGTGCAACAAATCAATATAGTAAAGGTGAGTTTCCCCACCTTTTCTCATTCATGCTATGCGGTGTGATTTACACATCGTGATGTTTTGCATATTGCTCCAAGCCAAGCACGAGGGCAACAGCGCAAAGCATCAATAAAATGGCTACCAGCAGTTGCGAAGGCTGTGAAGTGATGGACTCAAATTCCAATGGAGAAAGGTTTCGCTGTAGTAAAGGAACGAGCTCGCCGTGAGAATTGGTTCGCCAAGTGAGCGTTTCTTTCCAAGGCCAGATTTTGGGTAAGGTACCGATCATTAATCCCGTAAGAAAAATTAAGGTCAAATCTCTAAATTGTTTGAGTAACCAAGATAATACGTGAGAAAAACTCAGTAAACCACCGACACATCCGAGTAGAAAGAGTGCCAAAATATCGGCTTGCATCTCTTTCACCGCGCCCAGTACCGGTGCGTACATACCAATCAGCAACAGGATAAAACTTCCAGAAATTCCCGGTAGAATCATGGCGCAGATGGCAATAGCACCGGCTAGAACTGTGTTCAGCGCTGTTGGTTCCATCTGCATTGGGTTAAGCACCGTAATACTGTAAGCAAACGCAACTCCCAGCAAAGCGAAGAGCAACCGAGAAAGTTTGAACTGCTCAATTTGTTTCATAATATGGAATACCGAAACCAGAATTAAACCGAAGAAGAATGACCAAATGGGAATAGGATGCGTGGCTAACAGCCAAGAAATGAGTTTAGCCAAAGAGAGGATACTGGTGAATATTCCCCCAAACAGTGCGAGCAAGAAGAAGCCATTAATATGTTGAAATGCAGCGGCTAACCCATCTCGTTTGACTATGCGCAATAAACTCGGGTTAATCCTACGAATGCTTTCAAGCAAAGTGTCATAGATACCAGTGATGAATGCAATGGTTCCACCCGAAACACCCGGCACAACATCGGCGGCGCCCATGGCCATCCCTTTTAAAAACGTACTGAAATAGTTCATTGAATCTGCATGATTAAGTGTATGTGCCGGAAGTATATAATGAAATAACTAAGAAATGCTTGTACAAAAGATGAGTGAGTGGTGCTGGCTTAAGGTGAAAAAGCGCAGAAAGTTAGTTTGTTTTATAGCAACTGGGTGAGTATTGTTTTGCATTCGTTTCGCATAATGCAATTTGCGTAATGCGAAAAAGTACTACATTTTGATGAATTAATGCGATGCATAGCTAAAAAGCAGACCTTTTTTAGTTGGCATACTTCATGCATAATACTATTCGACCCTTCTTAAAGCCGAGGGTCACCTAGCCAACTGACGTTGTTAGTGAATGAATTTGTTCACACTATATATAAGCCAATCGCATCATTGCGGTTGGCTCTTTTTTTGTCTGTTAGGTATGATACGCCTCCTCGCTCGTCTAATGAGAGTTTGCAAATGACAATCAAAAGCCGTGAGCGAAGATGTTTTTCGAGCAAAACCAGTTAGGCCATACGTTCGTAAAACCCATCAAATAAATATCGTATATCATTGAAAATAAACAATATCCATAAGGATGATCCGTATCGATCAATCGTATTTTTTTCGAGTTTATCAAGCTTTTCTTTGATGATCTCCAAACTCATTAAGGAAGATGAGTGAAGCAGTAATAAGAGGTTATATGCACCATTTAATTTCAATTGGGCCCCTTGAGTCTTTCTTAATCGCTATTAGCGTGCTTTTTTTAGGTCACTTTATTAACGCAAAACTGCCTATCTTGGAAAAATTCAACATTCCTGAGCCCATCGTCGGTGGCTTAATTGTCGCTTTCGCGATCACTCTTCTACATTTTTACGGCTTAGATTTAGAGTTCTCATTGCCGTTGCAGAATATTTTTATGCTGATGTTTTTCAGCACCGTAGGCCTTGCGGCTAATTACACTCAACTGGTTAAGGGTGGAGCAAAAGTCTTTCTTTTCCTCGCTGTTGCCTCGTTTTATATCATCATCCAAAATGGCGTCGGTGTATCGTTAGCGACGGCTCTTGGTCTTGACCCACTGATGGGGTTGATCGCCGGTTCTATTACCCTCTCGGGTGGACACGGTACGGGAGCGGCGTGGGCTCAAACATTCAACGACAATTATGGGCTTAGCAATACGCTAGAAATTGCCATGGCCTCAGCGACCTTTGGTTTGATCATTGGTGGGATTATCGGTAGCCCAGTAGCTCAAAAACTCATTAATAAAAACGGGTTTGAATCTGAGTATGGACGAGGAACCAAAACGCACGATAAGTTCCCAGAGCTGGTTACGTACAATGAATATGAAGAAGATAAAGTCACCGCAAAGAAAGTGATTGAGGGTTTGTTCATCCTTCTTATTTGTGTCACTGGTGCTAAATATTTAGAGCAGTGGGTAAGTACATTTGAAATCAAATGGTTGATGATCCCCGATTTTGTCTATGCGCTTTTCATCGGCGTGTTCATTACCAATATACTTGAATTGACGAAAGTTCATAAAATTGATGCTGAAACCGTTGATATCTTAGGTACCGTTTCTCTATCACTATTTCTTGCTATGGCGCTCATGAGTTTAAAGTTATGGAATATTTTTGACTTGGCAGTTCCATTTCTGGTGATTTTAGCGGTGCAATCGGTCGTGTTGGGTATTTTTGCTTATTTTGTGACTTTTAAAGTGATGGGATCAAACTATGACGCTGCTGTGATCGCTGGTGGGCACTGCGGTTTTGGTCTTGGAGCAACCCCAACCGCTGTGATGAATATGGGCTCATTGGTGACACGATATGGGCCATCACCACAAGCGTTTATGGTAGTGCCTATCGTAGGTGCATTCTTTGTGGATATTGTGAATTTGGTTATCTTGCAGGGATATATTTCTTTTCTAGGTTAAAAACAATGCAGTTAAAAGCAATGTAAAAAGTAAAAACGCCCTGACTTAACTTGTTTAACAGGGCGTTTTTATTACTTCAACGTCAATTTGGTGCCATCAAACTTCAGTTGACCTAATAAACTTTTCGCATTTTTGACACCTTCTTCATCAAACTGCACTCCGTAACGAGCATAGTGCAGTGAGCGTTGCAAGTTACAAACTTTACCCATCAAAGGCGCAAAGAATTGGCTGCTGCGAGGATCAGTAAATAATTCGAGACTAATCTTATCACCCACTTGGAAAGTACGCCCAAGAGGAGGTGTGACAAAACGACAGCCACTTTTGGAGAGATCTCTTACCTCACAATCCGACTTATGCGTTCCTACCGTTGCTTTTCCTGCTAGATTCACATCGTAACGAGCTTCTTTGCGCAGTTGGGTCACTTGCATGCTGTTGGGAATAGATAACATGGCGAGCGGTATAGGCTCTTGCAATACATGTAACAACTGGCTACGAAAATGGATTAAAGCTCCTTCGCCACGTGGTGAAATAGCTCTGATATTCATCCAAAAACCTTCTTGGAAGAAAAAAGAGAGATCATCTGCGGAAATTTTAGGAATTTCTACAAGGAGATGGGAATGAGAGTAGGTACCGATAAATGACGTTTTACACTGGAATTTCGTACCAACGGGAGTGGTTATACTTAAGGTTAGTTCGCTACTGTGTTCAACCATAGATAACGCATCAGTACTATTAAGTGTCGATAGGGTTTTATTACGTTCGGTTGAACGGTTTGGGTTCTGTTCATCTTTCAGCACTGCCGACTGCGATTCCATCTTAATTTTCTCCGTGATGCAGTAGCTGCATTTTATTCTAATTTTTGTAATAGTTTAAATTCTAGGGGTAGATGTTGGAAGATTCAATTCTGAGAATATCAATTTATTTGATTTATATATCAATTAGGACGTTACTATGATTCATGAAGTGCAACATGATATACAAAATTGTCAATATAAAGTACATCTTGAGGGAAATCTATTCGCAACTGTGACATACCAACAGCAGGATGAAGTGTTGTTTATTACTTCGACTCGCGTACCGGATGAACTTCAGGGTAAAGGATACGGAAAAATAATGATGGAGAGTGTATTACCGCAAATTGAAGCGCAAGGTTACACCATTAAACCTGTCTGTAGTTATGTTGTGCATTATTTAAATCGACACAGTGAATGGCAGCATTTATTGCATCGAGAGTCGTAGCATACAAACCCATTAGCTCGGTGTTGTGTTTACTTTTAATGTGACCGCGACCAGTGCATGGTCAGTACTAAAGTTATCGAGCTCATAGCTCGGGTTGACCAGATGTTGATCAAGCACAGTATAGTGGCTGATATAGCTTTTCATTGGCTGGACAAAAGGCGCGAAGTCTGCGGAAAGAAGAATATAGTCGAGTACAGATCCCGTGGAGCCGGCGTAATGAGTGGCTTTGCGAGGCTGCTCAACACTCTCGGTATGCAGATCCCAAGCATCGTAAAGCGCATAGTCAGCCAGCGGTTGTTGTGTTTCTGGTCTGCGGTATAAGGCCTGCGATAGTAGTCCTTGAAACTCCTCGTGATGTAACGGTTTATTAAAATCGCCCATTAGCACACAAGGCCGCCCAGTTTGTTTTTGAGTATTGACGATATATTGGTGAGTCAGGTTTGCTTCAAAGCCTCGCTGAACAGTAGAGAGCCAGCGTCCTAGCGTTTCTTGTTGCCATTCATCGATCAGATGATGAGGTGCCGCAGGCGATTCTGCCGGACGTTGAGATTTAAAATGCACAATATAGACATCGATATCCCCGAGCATTGGCAGGCAAACCGTAGCGTGTAACGGTGTACGATTAAAGCAAAAAGGGGCAGCTTGGTTTGGTAGCGTGCCATGTACGGCGCTCACTTGGCGCAGAGAATAGCGAGAGGCAATTACTACAACCGGATGGCTATAGATGTATCCATCTTTGACGATAGGTTCATCTACACAGGCCACATACGGGTAGCCTAAATCCATCATCTGGTTGCGCAGTTCATCAAAACTGAAAACTTCTTGAAAGCCAATGATATCGGCATCCAGCTGTTTGATCTTCTGGCTAAACCATTGCTTTTTTTTCTGCCACTCTGCTTGCGTGTAAATATTGTCGAACTGATAATATGCGTTCGGCGGAGCTAAATAATTGAATAAATTAATCGTTGCGAACGTAATCGTCATGTTAAATCCCAATATTTGTGTCTCGGTCGATCTTATACCCGAACGGTGTAATTTAGCAGTGCTAATCCCTAACCTTGTTTCCTGTTGTGATGAGCTCTCGCCTTTTAAGGCGACTTGAGTATATGATGCGCTGAAACATAGATAAGGATCTCTCATGTACCCTAAAGCCTCTCAAGGTTGGCGCACGCCACAAAATTTCCTATTGATTATCTCCATTATTGTGCCGATTGCATTTTCTAGTTGGATGGCACTGTTGAATAATTTCGTGATTGAAAAAGCGAATTTCGATGGTTCAGACATTGGCTTATTACAAAGTGTACGAGAAATCCCCGGATTTTTAGCCTTCACCGCCGTATTCGTTTTACTGTTCATTCGAGAGCAGCGATTTATCCTGATCTCATTAGGTATGTTGACGTTAGGAACCGCGATGACGGGTTTTTTCCCTTCTTTAACCGGGTTACTGCTCACGACATTATTGATGTCGACTGGGTTCCACTACTTTGAAACGCTTAAACAATCCTTGTCTTTGCAGTGGTTAAATAAAGATGAAGCGCCAGAAATGCTTGGCAAACTCATTTCGGTTGGAGCACTTGCATCACTGATCACTTACGGTGCTTTGTGGGTAATGTTAGAAGTGTTTCAGCTCGATTTTAAATGGGTCTATGCCATTTCTGGCGGTGCTGGTTTTGTGCTGGTGTTGATCATTGCCTTTGCCTTTCCTGAATTTAAAGCGGAAGTGCCACAAAATAAAAAGCTCGTGCTACGCAAACGTTATTGGCTGTATTACGCCTTGACCTTCATGAGTGGTGCGCGTAGGCAAATTTTCACTGTTTTCGCTGGTTTCCTTATGGTGGAGAAATTTGGCTATTCAGCGGCCGATATTACCTTACTGTTTTTGATCAACTATTTGTTCAACTTTTTGTTTGCTAAACGTATTGGTAAGTTCATTGGTGTAGTCGGCGAGCGTAAAGCGCTACTGTTTGAATACACGGGGTTGATTGTTGTTTTTGTTGGGTACGGTCTTGTACAAAACGCACATTGGGCGGCGGCACTTTATGTGGTTGACCACCTCTTTTTTGCCTTGGCCTTGGCGATTAAAACTTATTTTCAGAAAATTGCAGATCCTGCGGACATGGCGTCTACAGCGGGAGTTTCTTTTACCATTAACCATATTGCGGCCGTGTTCATCCCCGCCACGTTTGGTTTAATTTGGCTTATCTCTCCGGCGAGCGTTTTTTATATTGGAGCGGTAATGGCACTTGTTTCGCTGCTTTTATCACTCAATATTCCAATTAAACCCGAAGCGGGTAATGAAGTTAGAATTCTGCGTTGGAGCGACAGGTAGCAAAAGGGTCGTTTACGACCCTTCGGAAAGTTACTCAGTGCACACTTGGTTGCGGCCATTCGCTTTCGCGCGATATAAGGCTTTGTCGGCGCGGTAGAATGTGCGTTGTGTATTTTCACCATCTCGATGCAAGGTTATACCGATACTGACGGTTAAGCCGCGCTCACCTAGAATATCGTGCCAACCAAATTGGAATATGCGTTCTCGATAGTTTTCGGCATGCATTTCAGCTTGGTCGAGCGAGCAATCTTCTAAAATCACCAGAAACTCTTCTCCACCAAAACGGACACAGGAGGAGCCTCGGAATTTAAAGTAGTTTTTCAACTCACGTGAAACATTGACTATCGCTTTGTCACCAACCAAGTGACTAAGTTCATCATTAATCGATTTAAAATGGTCAATATCAATGACTAAAAATGCAAATAGCTTCTCATGAAGCAGTAGGTCTTTCAGCTTTACATCTAACCAGCGGCGGTTGTGTAAAGTGGTGAGTGGGTCAGTGAAGACATCCTGTTGAAGTTGGGCTACGGCATTCTTTTGATGTTCGGTGGTTTCTTTGAGCTCGCGATTTTCAATCTCAGATAAGATCAATTTCAATTGCAATTCAAAGCGCGATAAGCGACGCAGTTGATTAGCCCCCAGCTCACTAATCGGGATGTTTTTCATCAGATCAGTTTCAATTCGAAAGCCCTTTTTTTCATAAATCAGGGCGGCTTGATAAAGGCCTTGGCGCTCGCACACGGCACTGAATGCTCGATACAGCTGCTTGGCCATCGTGGGTGACGTGTATCGTTGCAGACGTTTGTCTGTACTGGCCAGCATCATATTGGCAATATGACTTTTGCCTATTTTAGCCAGGCAGTTGGCCGTTTCAATTCGAATCATATTCGATAGCCAGGTGGAATTCATATTCCCAGCACTGTACTGAACACTAGAGAGCGTAATGAGCGCTTTATCGACTTGATCCTGATGAAGATAAAGTTGAGCTTGATAGAGTGAAATTTGCCCGGTAAGAATTTTATCGCTGACCAAAATACTCAGCTCTTCACACTCTTTAATTAGGTCGGTGGCGGCGGAGATTCGGTGCAGTTGAATGTAACACGATAGCATGTAAAGTTTATAACGCAGGCGTAATGAGCGGCTGGTGATTGCGTGATCAATACTATCAATTTTTTGATAGTAACGAAGGGCTCGGCTGTGCTCGCCATAAGCATCACACAGGTTACCCATGCCAATGACGGCTAGTACATATTCGTCAATGTAACCTGTGTCGACGGCAATATTAGAAGCGGACACATATTCGTTGAGCGCCGCGGCAAATTCACCGCTTTCCATTAGGCGATCGCTCAAACTGTTTTTCACAGACAAAATAATTTCGGCGTCCTTAGGCAATTCAAGTAATGCTAAGGCGTGACGAAGCTCCTCTATGCTGGCGGACGACTGATGCAGTTCTGAACGATACTCTGCACTGATGATGTAGCTAAGTGCTTTTTCTTTTGATGTTGAGGCTATATGTTGTCGGACGTGATTCCAGAAAATGATGGCCTCCTCTCCGGAAACGGAGGTGGCATCCAAACCCGTATCTTTAATCTTACTGAGCAGTACTTCCATGCGACCATTCCTGAGGTTGACTGTCTTCCAGTTGTTCTAATGTGAATGGGAAACTCAAAATGTCTTGGAACATCACTTGAGGTAGCGACCCCGTTAATCCTTTTCTTTCCCAGGGGTATATTTCAATCATCTTAGCCAATACATGGAAGACGTGCAGCGCTGCATCGCCTTTATCGGCAAGAAGCAGCGCTAAGCGTTCGCTACTTAAACGAGAAACGAGATCTTTTTGGTTACAGAGCGAGTGGGCAATCTCGGTACATACATCGAGGTACTTTGAGTCGTTATGTTGGATGACAATGACAGCGTGATTAGAATGCTTCAACTCGGTCTTGAACAGCATGAGTTGTTCCCACCAATAAGTCTCTGAAACTACATTGGAGAGATGTTTCTCTGGGTCGTATTCGTGTTGACCACGAATACGGTTAATGAGTTTACGTGCTCGTTGCTCAAGTTGTCGCTTAGAGGCTCTTGCTTTATCAAGGCCAATGCGCGCCGTTTGTTCTCGAAGCATCTCAACCGTAAATTGGCGATATTTCTTAAATGAGGCTAAAGAAGCTTTAAAATCACCACGCTGCTCTGCGACTAGGGATTGTTGGTAGCAAATTTGTGAAAGTAGCTCACCTTTATCAAATGAAGCAGCAGAGGCTTCAGCAAGAAGCAACAGCTCAGTTGCTTTCTTGGAGTCTTTTCTCAGCAGTTCCAAACGAGCTCGACTAATGAATGAGTGGGCCTTCATCCACACAAGGTTATGCTCTACGGCAAGTTCGAGTGCTTTGGTGGTTGCCGCTTCCGCATCTTCGATTCGTTCAAGCCCGAGCAGTGCCAAGCCGCGAAAATCCCAAACCTCGGCTTGCCAAGTTTTATCGGGATGATCCTGTAGCGCTTCTTCTGCACCATCGAGCACCGTGAGCATATCGATGTATTGGTTAAGTAGATAGAGATCCCATGCCCACAGAATACGGGCTTTGCCTTCTAACCAATGGATACGGGCATTATTAGCGACTTTAACGGCTAGCTCGTGTGTTGAACATGAAAGTTGATATTCGTTAGTAATACGCCAAACATTACCCAGACCAATGAGGCACTCTATCTGGATATCAACTTCATCAACCAGAGCTGATTGTTCTAAGGCATTTATCCAATATTGTTGGGCGGTATAATATTTTGCCTGACCCCAAAGTTGCAGCGCGTGAATATGCAGAATTTCGGGAAGGCAGTCATCAGTATCGAGGGTATTTTGAGTGGATAAGGCTTCTTTAATGTATTTTAAACCCACGCGGTAGTCCATTAGACACCAAGCGCAGCGAGATAAAATGATCAAACATTGAATCGCCCCTTCTGGGAAAAAGATCTGCTGTGCTCTCAATAAACACTGCTCCGCGACGATCGACACCTTCTCCGGCTCAGTTTCAATACGGGCTCTAAGCTGTTCTATTTCAATTTCAAGAAGGTATTGGCTTTTATCCAAACGGGCTGTTCCTCAAAAGTAAGAAGCCTAAGTCACCGATTCATTATATGAAGCCAACGTTAAAGCGCACTATTTACTTTCCCAAAAGTGGGTGCATTGGTTATTCATTACCACAATAATCTGCGCTACTTCACAATCCACAGTCTAAATATAACCTAAAAATCTAAGAGAGTAGTTCTTTCAATGTCAGTGGATGTTTAGTTAATTCCAAATTTTGGGCGGCGGTGAATCCATGTTTATCTTGGTAGCACAGATTGTGCCAAGCACGAAAAATATCCAGCATTGGTTGTAGGCCGCCAGGGCGAAGTTTACGCCTCGGTTCGTTGATAAAGCTTTCGAACAACAGTTGGAAGCGTTTTTGATAGAACTCTGTTTGCTTAATCGATGCTTTATCGAGCCAAGCTTCGGGTGTTGGATTGTCTCCTGCCAAATAGCAAACACCTTTGGCAGCCTGCGCCTGATTGGCAATAGCCCAGCGATCTCGCCACCATCCCATGTGAACAATGTCCGTTTTATTCACGGAATGTCCATTTTGCCATTGCGGATCTTCCTCAACGTACATCAAGTCAACATTCTTACGCTTGATTCGCGGCAAACAGACGCTCAATGCGGCAGAACGTAAAACCGGATCTTGAGGCAGATAGATAGAAACTCGCTTATCTTCAAGGCACAAATCCAGCACGTGGAGGAAGTGAGCATAAGAGGTGTAAGGAGGGCGAATCAAGGCGCCTTTAGAAGGGTAATGAAAAGTGGTGAGGTTACCCATGGGGTCTTCAACATTACCGCGGGCTAAAATCGTTTGGTATTTCTGATCAATACGCTCGCGCAATAGCGGAGATGCGTCAGGAGTGGGTAGATTCGCTTCGGATGAATGTTCACGAGAAACAAAACGCGCGGGCGAGTGATAGGGGTTGTGATCAAGCTCGCCTGCAGGCTCTTCATTGGCGGAATAGTTTACGTGCTGACAGAGTATATAACCTGTTTTGGCTTCACCTGTTGCAAACCACAATACGCCGTTGTCGCTATGGGGCTGGAGCGGGATGTAATTGCAAGCCAGTTCATATTGGTTTGCATGATTCACCCAACGCGCATCAATCATGGCCAGTTTTCGCCGACAGCGACTGGCAATGTGCTCGACATGATCATAAAACGTTTTTGGGTTGATGGATAATTTACGGCAAATCTCTCGCACCGAATAACTCATGAAGAGTAGGCCGAGTAAGGTTTCTTGAAAAGCGAGTTTTTTGTTGGCTCCTGACCACTTATCAACAAAGGTACTCTGGCAAGCTTTGCAACGGTACCGCTGGCGATCGCCGCTGTAGCCAAAAGCGTGATAGAGGTGTTTGTGTGTATGAACAGATAAACCGAAATTTTGGCAATCATCACTGCGACAAGCGGGCAACCCGTCGCTGTGAAGCTGTCTTAAACGGTGTAATTCGTTTAACACTTCTCGGTTGTTAAGTAAGGGGGGGAAAGCTCCACATTCACGACAAACCATCGTTGGACGCTTCGGGTTTACGCGCTGCAGAACGTACCGTTCGGCTTCACTCAGTCCAAAGTTATCACACGCCAATGTTTTACAAAAGTTGAGTTGTAAACCATCTGCGTCCTTGGGTAGTTGGTCGTTGGACACAATCGCCCCCTCGGGGTAATTTAAGGCTGCCAATTTGGGTGAGCAGCTGAGGTTTAAAAATTAGATACTAATCGCTGTTTCAAGCGCGACTTTCATCATGTCGTTAAAAGAGGTTTGGCGATCTTCAGAGCTTAATTTCTCACCGCGAATGATGTGGTCTGACACGGTAAGAATCGTCAATGCTTTTGCGCCTAGATCCGCTGCAACGCCATAAATACCGGCCGCTTCCATATCCACACCTAAGATGCCAAGCTTATTCATTTTTTCGAATAAATCACCTTCAGGTGTGTAGAACAGATCAGCGGAAAACACGTTGCCTACCTTCACGGGCACGTTTTGTGCACGTGCTTGATTGACGGCCGTTTCAAGCAATCCGTAATCCGCAATCGCGGCAAAATCGTGGTTGTTAAAACGGATGCGGTTAACTTTGGAATCGGTTGAAGCACCCATACCAATAACGATATCCATTAGATTGACATCGTCACGAACTGCGCCACAGCTACCGATACGGATGATATTTTTTACACCGTATTCTGAAATCAACTCGTGAACATAAATCGAGCATGATGGAATGCCCATACCGTGGCCCATAACGGATACTTTTTTACCTTTATAAGTACCGGTATAACCGAACATACTGCGAACATCACAAACCTGTTTAGCATCATCTAAAAAAGTTTCAGCAATGTATTTTGCACGTAATGGATCGCCTGGCATTAGAACGGTTTCAGCGAAATCACCAACTTGCGCATTAATGTGTGGGGTTGCCATCGTTGTTACTCCAAAGTTTTCGAGTCAGCGATTTATCCGCAATAAGTGGATTAAATTACTAATTCTGTTGAATCTGATGTGTTTTGTTGAGGCAATACTAGCTAGACCTGACACTGTTCCTTGAGAGATTTGTCACAGAATGGAGGTTAATACCCTTTTTGTGGCTCATTGATAACTAAAAGTGTTGAAAGTGGTAAGGCAATCGATTTGGGTAAACGTTTACCTTTTATGTGTACATAAATATATTTTGTATAAGGTGGTTGGAGTGTGCTATACATTATACAACAAATATTTTTGTATATGAGGCGGCGATGAGTAATCCAGAAATTCGTATCGGGATCAGTGCATGTGTGCTGGGAGAGCAAGTCCGTTTTGATTCTGGCCACAAAGCGAGTGACTTTGTGACCAAAGAGTTAACGAATTATTTCTCTTTCATACCCGTTTGCCCAGAGGTTTCGATTGGCTTAACCGTGCCAAGGCCTACCATTCGCCTGATCTCTCACGAAGAGCGTTTAGCGCTGGTTGAAACTAAAGATGAAACCAAAGATTACACGCAAGCCATGTTCGATTTCTCAGAACGAAAAGTTGATGAGCTCGAATTGATGAAATTGTGTGGTTATATCGTTTGTGCGAAATCCCCGACATGTGGCATGGAAAGAGTCAAAGTCTATAAGCATCAACGAGCAGACAAAGAGGGTGTTGGGCTTTATACCGCCACTTTGATGCGTAAAATGCCGTGGTTGCCTGTAGAGGAAGATGGCCGTTTGCATGATCCAGTGCTTCGCGAAAACTTCATTACGCGTGTCTACTGTTTACATGATTTTTATCAATCAATAGGTAACAACCCGACACCGGGCAAAGTGGTGGCCTTTCATTCACGTTACAAATTGACGTTAATGGCGCATCACCCGCAAGCGTATCGAGAACTCGGCCGTTTGGTGGCTGAAGTCAAGCAGCATCCGCCACAGTATTTTATTGAGCACTATCGCCAAGGGCTAATGGATGCGCTTAAACACAGAGCGAGCCGTAAAAACAACACCAATGTTTTGATGCACATTCAGGGTTATTTCAAACGAGCCTTAAACAAAGAGCAGAAAGTAGAGTTAGCGCAATTGATTGATGACTATCGAACTGGCGAGCTTCCTTTACTTGCGCCTATTACGTTGCTCAAACATTACATAAAAATGTATCCCGATGCTTATCTGCAGCAACAGCACTATTTATCGCCTTATCCACAAACGTTAAGGTTACGTTATGGACTATGAGAACCCACTGACTGAAAACATGATGACTGAAAAATTATACGCTATTCGAGACGTTGCCGAGATGACTGGAGTAAAGCCCGTTACCTTGCGTGCATGGCAGCGCCGCTATCACCTTGTTCAGCCACAGCGCACGGAAAAAGGGCATCGCCTTTATTCACAAGAGGATATTGCGACGATTCGCATAATTCAAGGTTGGCTGGCGAAAGGTGTTTCGATTGGCAAAGTGAGTGCATTGCTCAGTGGCAGTGAAAGCATCATCGATACTTTGGCAAATCATGGTTCAGAGCTTTTAGAGCAAGAACAATTGCTGCAAGCTTTAGTGGATCTCAATAAAGGCAAAGCGGAATCAACCATTGCTACGGTATTGAAAGAGTATCCGTTAGAGATTGTTGAGCAGCAGTTTGTCTTTCCTGTCATCGACACGTTAGAGCGGGTTAAAGGACCGTTGCGCAGTTTGCAAAAAGGGCTTTTTCAGGCACTGATGATAAGCAAGTTGAGCTCGATCATTGAAGCGGAAAACAAAGCGGCGACCAAGGGGAAATGTCTTTGCGTTAATCTTGATCCAACATCGAGCATACTGGCTTGGCTATGGTTCGTGGGAAAGGTGGAAGCTGGTTATAACCTCACTATCTTAGATGGTGTCGAAGATCTTACCGCTCTTGTTGATCATGATGCTTTAGCAAACTACCAACAGGTTGCGCTGTTTGCCAACCGAGCACTAACCGAGCAGCAAGTTCAAGCGTTACGGAAATTGCGTATCTCACTGGGAGATAAGCTTTCGTTGTCAGATGTGGTTGCTCGTCTGCACCATTCGTTAGATTAATCAGTAAGGATGTACAGTGAAATTACTCTGGCTGCGCCGAGATTTACGATCCGTTGATAATACGGCATTACATGCCGCGATTGATGGTGAAGAACCTGTTGTTGCCGTATTCATTGCAACGCCAGCACAGTGGCAAAAACACCATCTTGCTCCGATGCAGGCGGATCTTATCTATCGGCGTTTATTTGAGCTGCAACGTGAACTGCAAGCACTCAATATTGCTCTGCTGTATGAGGAAGTTGATGATTACGCTGATGCTGCGCAGCAGATCGCCACCATGGCTAAGCAGCTCAATGCCAGCGCAGTGTTAGTTAATCGCGAGTATGAAATCAATGAGTTGCAGCGTGATGAGATGGCGAACCAGTTTTGCCTAGAGCGCCAGATCGAGTGGCGAGCATACGACGATAAGTGCATTATTGCGCCCGGTTCGGTCAAAAACAAGCAAGGTGATTATTTCAAAGTCTTTACGCCTTTTAAACGAGCGTGGTTATCACAAGCGGCTCTTCCTCAAATTTTACCAACGCCTATTTCTACACATTATAAACGCATAAAGGATCTTGAGCCGTTGCTGTGGAGCGAACACCGCTCGTTCAGCTATCCACGCATCAGCAGTGATCATTGGGTGGTCGAGTTCGATGCAATTCGCGCTAAATTACGCCAGTTTTGCCGTGATAAGGTACAGAACTACCACCAGCAGCGTGATTTTCCCGCGTTGGATTCGACCAGCGCACTATCACCTTATCTCGCAATAGGGGCGCTTTCTGCGCGTCAATGTATGGCGCGTCTATACGCTGAATCGCAACATATTGGGTTGTCTGAAGGGGCGCAAACTTGGCTGAGCGAAATCATTTGGCGTGAATTCTATCAGCATCTGATCGGGTTTCGTCCTGATCTCTGTAAAGGAAAAGATTTTGCACCTTGGGGGAAACATGTATCTTGGTGGGAGAACTCAACGGCCTTTGAACGTTGGCAGCAGGGGCAAACCGGGTTCCCTATTGTCGATGCGGCGATGCGCCAACTGAACAAAACGGGGTGGATGCATAACCGATTAAGGATGGTTGTGGCCAGTTTTCTAACCAAAGATCTGCATATCGATTGGCGGCTTGGTGAACAATATTTTATGCAAACATTAGTGGATGGCGATTATGCATCCAACAATGGCGGTTGGCAGTGGTGCGCTTCAACAGGGTGTGATGGGCAACCTTATTTTCGAATTTTTAACCCTACCAGCCAAGGGGAACGTTTTGATCCGAAAGGGGATTTTATTCGTCAGTGGGTACCTGAATTGGCTTCGTTGCCAGATAAGTACATCCACACGCCTTGGAAATTCCCTGCCGTCAATTCCTTGTCATATCCCGCGCCAATGGTTGATCATAAAGTAGAAAGAGAGATAACCTTACAGCTCTATAAAGACGCCAAGGATACCTGATCACCATGCTACGCAAGCTACTCTCTTTGTGTTGTTGCTGGGGTGCGCTCAGTGTGAACGCGTTTGCCGCGACTTATGATTTTCCTGCCGAAGGCAGTAGCATGGTTGGCCGAACTCAATATCACGTGATTGAGCAGGGCGAAACCTTAGCGCAAATTGCAAAACAGTACGATGTTGGGTTTTTATCTTTGATGGCGGCTAACAAAGGAATTGACCCATTTTTGCCGCAGCAAGAGTTTGTGCTAACCATTCCGTCACAAATTATTTTACCGCGCGTGGCTTACGAAGGCATCGTCATCAACTTAGCGGAACTGCGGCTCTATTACTTTGAGCCTGAAAAACGCAAAGTGCATATTTTCCCCGTCGGCATTGGCCGTATTGGTCGTGACACGCCCGAAATGGAAACCACTATCAGCCAAAAACGGCCGAACCCAACTTGGACACCTCCTCAATCTATCCGCACTGAATATAAAGCGAAAGGTATTGAACTGCCTGCGGTGGTGCCTGCTGGGCCAGATAACCCGCTTGGTGAATACGCGCTTCGTCTCGCTTATGGTGCGGGTGATTATTTGATCCACGGTACCAACAAAGATTTTGGTATTGGTATGAGAGTCAGCTCAGGTTGTATTCGTATGGATCCCAAGGATATTGAATGGCTGTTTAAGCAGGTTCAGCGTGGCGAGAAAGTGAAAGTAATTGATGAGCCGATAAAATTAGCCTTAGAGCCAGATCGAAGCGTATTTCTTGAAGCTCATGAACCTTTAACGCGCAGTAACGGCAGTAAAA
This sequence comes from Vibrio sp. V08_P9A1T1, assembly GCF_963874405.1. Taxonomy (NCBI): domain Bacteria; kingdom Pseudomonadati; phylum Pseudomonadota; class Gammaproteobacteria; order Vibrionales; family Vibrionaceae; genus Vibrio; species Vibrio sp. V08_P9A1T1. Next base: position 20,978 of record NZ_CAWNIB010000261.1, on the reverse strand, counting down.
AAGAGTTGCAGGTACCGCAGGAACTTCGCTGGTGGTTGGATGAATTTAACAAATCAGATGCGAAAGCGAGAGCGGTGATCTTGGCGCAAAATGGTGTGCCTGTCGAAGTTGTGGCTGCAGATTTTTCAACCTCATTGGAGTAATTAAAGAAGTTGATGAGTTCATTAATGGTGAACCATGTAATAGCAGCAATAAAAAAGGCTTGAATTAACAAGCCTTTTAAGCAATTTCAGCTATGGAATATAACGAAATTATTTCGTGTATGACTGAGCAATATTATCGATGCGCTCGTTTGCACGAGCCGCTTCTTCTTGCGCAGCGGCAGCGGCATCAGCCGCTTGGCTTACTTTAGACGAAAGTGTCGATTGCTCGCTCTTAAGTGCAGAAATTTGATCACTGAGTTGGCTAACTTGGTTGCTTAGCTGATCCATTTTCGTCATTGCTGCGTCATCAGGGCCTGATGCGCAACCAGCAAGTAGAAGTACAGAAGAGGCTGCAGCTGCAATTAACATCTTATTCATTATTGAACTCCTTGTTTGTAAGATTATTATCAATGACGCCCTATTATACTTTTCCTACTTGAAGCTACAGCGGTGCTGTTTACCTGCAACGTCAAGTTGTTTGGGTATACACTTGTTTGGAAATCATCATATAGTGACGAACTCAATTGTAGACACTATTCTAGCGTTCACCCAGTAGCCGAAAGTCAAAATAATCCAAGAATTTCAATTTATGCTCATTTACTCCGCTATGTCTCATCGTTAAGAGACGTATTTTCTATCTTCTTATGCCTTGAAAAAGTGTGCGTGCTGATTATTTTTATGTGATCTCTATCTATCTAAGCGCCTTTCGGGCTATCATATTGCGTTTTCATTTTGACCTCTTGCCCTATTTATTGTGGCAACTTTACAAATTTTTGGAGAATCCTTTGCAGTTTAAAGATTTAGGCTTAGATAATCGCTTATTGAAGACCCTCAAACACTATGACTTCAAACAAGCGACAGAGATCCAACAACAAGCGGTTCCCGTGGCGATTGCAGGTAAAGATTTGTTGGCATCCTCTAAGACTGGTTCGGGTAAAACATTAGCATTTGTTTTGCCAATGCTGCATAAGTCTCTCAAAACTAAAGCGTTATCAGCAAAAGACCCTAGAGCTCTGATTCTCGCTCCGACACGTGAGTTGGCCAAACAAGTGTACGGTGAGCTGCGTACTATGCTCAGTGGGTTGAGCTACGAAGCAACACTGATTGTGGGCGGTGAAAACTTTAACGACCAAGTAAAAGCACTGCGCCGTTTCCCCCGTTTTATTGTGGCGACTCCCGGTCGTTTAGCGGATCACTTAGAGCACCGCTCGTTGCGTCTTGATGGTTTAGATACGCTGATCCTTGATGAAGCTGACCGCATGCTGGACCTAGGTTTTGCTCCGGAACTACGCCGTATTCATCATGCAGCGAACCACCGTCGTCGCCAAACACTGATGTTTTCCGCAACGCTTGATCACGGCCAAGTGAATGACTTTGGTACCGAGTTGCTTAAAGATCCAAAACGTATTTCGATTGGTGTTGTCAACGAAGAGCATAAAGACATCACCCAAAAATTCTACCTTTGTGATCATCTTGATCACAAAGAAGCGTTACTCGAACGCGTGCTGCAAGAAGCCGAATATCGACAAGTGATCATTTTTACCGCAACCCGTTCTGATACTGAGCGTTTAACGCTTAAACTCAACGAGCAGAAACTGAAAGCTGTTGCGTTGAGTGGTAACTTAAATCAAAACCAGCGCAACACCATCATGAGCCAGTTTGAGCGCGCCGTATTTAAAATTTTGGTCACGACGGATGTGGCTTCACGCGGCCTTGATATCGCGAACGTGACGCACGTGATTAACTTTGATATGCCCAAACATACGGAAGAGTATGTGCACCGTGTTGGTCGTACAGGCCGCGCGGGTAACAAAGGTGATGCAATCTCGCTGGTTGGCCCAAAAGATTGGGACAGCTTCAAGCGCGTGGAAGCCTTTTTGCAGCAAGATATCGAGTTCTCTCAATTTGATGATCTGAAAGGTAAATTTACCGGACTAAAACCACGCGTTCCGGCCTTTAAGAAAAACGCAGCCGCTAAGACTAAAAGTACTAAGCCCAAGGCGCACACCGCCAATAAGAAGCCCGTTAAACGCGATAAAACCTTTTATCAGAATGTGGCAGTGGGTGATGCGGTATTTGTGCCGAAAAAGAGAGTTGCACCTAAAGTTGACGATGAGTAACAGCGAGCGTCTTGTCAGCGTGACCTTTCGGTCAATCGAATCTGCTGGTGGACTCAATGCCAGTATTTGCTGAGACAACCTCACACTAATTATAAAAACACCGCCAAATTGGCGGTGTTTTTATATACACGCAAACGTTCACCCTTATAAATTTCATAATTTCTCTATTTATATAAAAATGATAATTGATCTCATTATCGTTTAGTGGCAAGCTGCGCCTCATTATAATAATTGGCTATGTTTTCACTGATCATAATGAAATTACTCAATATCATTGCTTTTGTTGTTGGTTTGTCTTGTTTTCATTCATCTTATGGTGAGTCACTGCAGTGGCTGGAAGATGGCTCGCGTAGCCAGCCTAAGGTTCGAGCGCACCTTGAAGATCACAATAAAAAAACACAACAGTGGCTTAATCAAGCCACACCACTTTCTAATGCACTAGTCAAAACATGGTCAGAGAATAAGAGCGTAAAAGCACCGACACCTTGGCTCATCCAGTACCAAAATTACTATAATGATCAAGTAATTAAGGGTGAACGTTTTGTTGTTAAAAAGACCGCAGAAGACAGCCCAATTGAGCGCTTGGTCAATATCAGTGTAAGACAGCAGCAATCAGATTATTACCAGTTAGCCAATTGGGCGGTGGCAAAAGGGGACCGCTTTATTGCATTAAGCGAAGATTTGACTGGGGAAGAGCACTACACGCTGACGCTGGTGGATCGTGTATCGAAGCAGGAAATCGTGCTTAGCCAATCTGCAACGACTCAAGCTATTTGGTCTGAAAATGGCCAATACCTCTATTTTTTGGCGGCAGAAGAAAGCCGTTCTTCTCGCTTATTACAGCGCTATGATGTGCTGAGCAAGCAGACAAAAACCCTATGGGAGTGGGCTGATCCGCAGTGGATTGTGTCTCTCTATTTGGCGGCGGATCCGCATTTTGCCCTCGTGCAAGTCAACAACGAAAACAGCAGTGAACAACGTATTTTAGAGACCAACAGCTCTCACTTAAGCCTTCCGCTTCGTGCCGCACAGCCGGGTATTGAATACTACGCAGACGTTGCTAATGGTTGGCTCTACATCAATAGTAACCTCAACGGCAAGTTTGCACTCTACCGTCGATTACTGAGCATGAATGAAAACCCTTGGCAGCTTTTTTATGCGCCAGATGATCATTCCACGCTGGATAATTTTTATTTATATCAAGCTGGCGTTGTGGTTAAAACCAACCAAGCACAGCATTCTCAACTGGCCATTATGGATCAGCATGGAAAGTTGAGAGCATCACAGCCCTTGGCAACAGAAAGTGAGGTCGCTTGGGTCTCTCGTAACGGTGATTGGCAAAGCAATAAACTGCGCGTGCGTTCAATGTCGATGGTTTCTGCAGGAGTTTGGCGTGAGTTTGATGTGGCAAGCTTACAATGGAAGCGACTGGGTCAAGACCACTATCCTGCCTATTTACCGGAACAGTATGAGTCACAACAGATTGTGGTGGATGTTGATGGCGTGGCTATTCCTGTCACTTTGGCGTACCGAAAAGACACCTTGAGCGCACAGTCCAGCGTCTTTCTTTATGGCTACGGCGCGTATGGCGTCGCGATGCGTCCGTACTTTATGCCACAAGTGATCAGTTTATTGGATCAAGGCGTAATTTATGCGATTGCTCATGTGCGCGGTGGTGGTTATCACGGTGAATCATGGCACCGCGCTGGGTCTGGCATTCTGAAAAAAATAGGCATCTCAGATTTTCTGAACGTCGCCTCTTCATTGCAGCATTTTAATAACGGCCAACGCGCTCTTTATGCGATTGGCGGCAGCGCTGGTGGAACCTTAGTTGCGGCCGCGGTTAATCAAAACCCAGCACTTTTTGCTGGAGTGGTGCTGCAAGTGCCTTTTGTGGATGTGCTTAGAAGCATGTCCACAGAAGACTCCTCTTCACTCTCGGTGCAGCAGCGAGAAGAGTGGGGAGATCCTAGCCAGCCATTGCAACGCTCAGCAATTGAAGCTTATGACCCACTACTCAATATTCAAGCCAAACCTTATCCGCCAACCCTCGTCCGTGTCGGGTGGTTTGATAACCGTGTCCCTTATTGGGAAGGCGCGAAATACATAGAAAAAATGTCGATGATGAGTACGGGTATCGGGCCTTACTTGCTATGGACGGACTTCAATAGCGGGCACAGTAGCGATTCACGTAAGGCACTACAGCAACAGGCCGTGGAATACGCCTTTCTTCTTACCATAGATAAAAACAAAAAAGCGGAGCAGTAAATGAAGCTTTCTCCAATCACCGCAGCGGTGCTTAGCGTGCTTGCGGTAGGGTCAGTGCATGCCGAATTCAGCCTAACCAAGCTTGAAGAAGTGGTGGTGAGTGCCAATAAAGTAGAACAGCCGCTGTCAAAAGTCGCCGGCTCAATATCAGCGATCGACGGTGAAACCATTGAAAAACAAGGCGCGACAGAACTGTATGATGTATTGAGTCATGAACCCGGAATCAGTGTTACGGGTGGCGCTGGTCGGCCACAAAACATCACGATTCGAGGGATGACGGGCAACCGCATTGCGATCATTCAAGATGGCGTCGCCGCATCGGACGGCTATGGTGCCAATGACATTAACGACAAAGTAGGCCGCAATACTTTCGCCTTAGACAACATAAAAAGCATTGAGGTTGTGAAAGGGGCAGGGTCTACCATTCATGGTTCGGGCGCGATCGGCGGCGTTGTGGTTGTCACCACAAAATCGCCGGCGGATTATTTGCAAGGACGTGATTTCTATATTGATGCCTCTGGCTCTTACACAGGGATCAGCAATCAATATAAGAGCAGTAGCACGCTAGCGGTGCGCAATGGAAATGGTGAAAGCTTGGTGACCATTTCATATTGGCAAGGCGAAGAGACACGCAACTTTAACCAAGATCTCTATAACCGAGATATTGAAGGATTCAGTGCATCGTTAGCTCACGATCACATGGTCAATGATTCGCTGTTACTCAGTGCAAAATTTAATGCCTATAAAGATGAAAACATCCGCAAAGAAGGGATTGCTTCCATTCAGCGCGATGACAAATGGGAAAGCAAAGAATTTTTTGAACAGGAACAGCACCAAACCTTATCGGCATCATTGGGTGCGCAATTAGATACCCTTTCTTTCTGGGCAGACCATGTGGACGCCAAGCTTTACTGGCGTGATAGTCAAAGTGATACTCAAACCAATCGCTTATTGACCAAAGAACATGCCTTTTACGACACCCTTGAATTTCGTCGTGAGCGACGCGATGAAAGCTTTTCTGATCAGTTGATAGGGCTATCGGTTGATTTAGAAAAAGCAGCACGAGTCCACAACATCGAACACCAATTTATTTACGGTGCAGTGCTTAATACCAATCGTTATGAACGCCCTCGTCACGTGGATACCAAGGATTCCAATGGGGAAACCTACGAAAATATTATTCCGTTTGCACCAGCGAAGGCCTATGGTTTGGGCGTCTATTTGCAAGATAGATTCAGCCTTAACCAGTGGACATTTAGCGCTGGCTTACGTTTTGATTTGAATAACCTTACTCCTCAGTCAGAGCAACCTATTGCTGGTTTTGCTATTAGTGAAATTCAAACCAGTGAATGGTCACCGAGCGCATCCGTGGCTTACCAGTGGACGCCATCATTCAACAGTTACCTCAGTTACAACCACGGCTACCGCGCTCCGACCTATGACAAAGCCTACGGTGCGGCAGACCACAGCTTTGTTCCACTGACGCCGTTTTTTATCGCGCCGAACATGAATTTACAGGCTGAAACCAGTGATAGTTTTGAGTTGGGTTCAAAATACGATAATGGCCAATCTCAAGCTTATGTCGCGGTTTTTTACTCTCTCTTTGACAATTTCATGGACACTAAAGACGTGGGATTTGATAGCGATAGAGGCGCTTGGATCAAGCAGTACCAAAATATTAATGGCGTCGAAACGTATGGTGTGGAGTTCACCTTCGCCCATCAACTGAATCAACATTGGTCAACCACGTTCAAAGCGGGTTATGTGGATGGCAAAGATGATCAAGATGAATACGTTCGTACCATCACGCCGTGGGAAGGAAATGGACAACTAAATTACCAGCAACAAAGTTGGGATGCCTACGCACGTTGGAACTGGGCGAGTTCGATGGACCGAGCACCAGCATGCTCTGATGATATAGGCCGTAAAGCGCAATGCGCGCAAACGTCGGCATGGTCTACGGTCGATCTTGGCGTGAGTTATCAAGTGATGCGTGACCTTGATGTGAGTCTCAACATCATGAACCTATTTGACCGTGAATACGTTCGTTACCAAGACGTCGCAGGTGTAAGTCAAAGTCAAACTCTCTATTCCACTGAGCCCGGGCGTTACTTTACCGCTACGGCTAAATACGTGTTTTAGGAGCTAGAGATGAAAAAAATTATCGTTCTGAGCACCTTGCTATGCTTGAGCCATTCCGCCTTTGCGGGGGAGTGGGACTATCCACTGGCGAAAACGACCATTGCAACGAAAGAGTCGGCTGAGCTGTATTTGAGCTCGCTTTATCCTGATGTTGGGACACTGAAGTTTCGTTATCAAACCGAGAGTTTACTGGGAAATCATTACAACTTTGATGTATGGCAGAACGGCCAATACCAACCGCAAAAAGCGTTAGTGCTCTCGACCGATCAGTCTGGCGTAGTGACGCGCGTGTTCAAAAGTTTGCACAATACAGTCGAGCGAGATGGCGTTGCATTGGTAGCGGCAGAGCTCGAATCGTCCCGCCAATTGGTGGCGAATGAACCGCCTTCGCTCTCATCGGGAGATGTGCAGAGCATCAATGTGCAACTTTTTGACCCCGATTTAAGAACCATGGATCAATTGCCTGCGCCAGATTCGGCGTGGAATGACCTTGCTGATTACCCAAACCAGCCGCACTACCAAAGTGTGAATGTCGAGATGTTGCAAAGTGCAGGTAAATATTACTTAGCCAATGAACGAGTACGACAAGTTGATGCCACCGCCATACAGCAACAAGATGATGCCAAGCAGTGGGTTGATAGCGGTGTTGGCTTACTTAGCGCTGAAGACGTGGCGCAATGGAACTCAGATGCTGAAATTCTCTCCATGGAGATGCTTGATGATCGCTTTGTACAGCTGATGGCTTTTTACCATCTTGATCAATCGATTGATTATACCAAACAGCTCGGTTTTTCCCTGTTTAGTGAGCCCGTGAGGTTTGATGCGAGAGGTTTATCTAGCAACAACTCTTCTTATTATGTTGGCCCGAAAGCGGTGTTGTTTGGTGTTGGGGGCTCGCCCGATGCATTAGATGCCGACGTGGTTACCCATGAACTTGGGCATGGAATTCATTATCAAATCGTTCCCGATTGGGCTTATGGACATTCGGGCGCGATTGGTGAAGGCTTTGGTGACTATTGGGCGGGTTCGCACAGTTTTCGCCGCCAGTATACACAAGGAAAAGCATTCGAAATTGACACCGTGTTTAATTGGGATGGCTATTTTGGTAGTCGTATTTCAATGCGCAGTTTGTGGAATCAGCGGGCAAAATATTTTGCATCCGCAGAGTATCGAGCGCATGAAAGTGTAGCAGGTGAGTTGGGTGATGAATTGTGGTCTACCCCTTTATTTCAAGCGCTGAAACAGGCCGTGAATGAGTACGGTCAAGAAGCGTTTGCTGAATTTGACCGTATTGTTCTTGAATCAATGTACGGCTTAGGTCGTGGTCTAAAAATGCATGATTTGAGTGAAAGCATGCTGTATACCGCCAAACAGCTGTACCCGCATCGCGCTTATGATGCGATGCTATTACAGCAATTTAAGCAACATAACTTAGTCCAAGAACCCTTCAAATTCCTGTTGGAACGTCGATTTGTGATGCCAACGGATCCGCTGAACGTGCACATTCAGGCCACGGATCGCCAAGCAAGTTTACAAACGGTAGCCACTTTGCAAGGTGAAACCGTTACTTTCGCTAGCGAAAAATTCCAGCAGCAGCATTGGAGCATCGCGCTGCCAACCACCTACACCTGCGGAGTCAAACAGACTCTACAACTTGAATCGAGTTATCAATATCAACCGTACCTTGCGATGCAATCTGACAAGCAAACTTTATCGTTTATCGTGGGTAAGCCACAGCTTGCAACGCCGCCAGTAGCGATACATTCAGTATTGAAAGACGCCAGTATTGACAGTACAGACACGGTTACGTCCGGATTTAAGAGCTATGGCTTGACGATCGATGTTGGCAACGCATTGATTGATGAAGATTTTGTGGTTCGCCTGCAGTTATCGCACCCAGAGCTACAAGAGCTGCGCGTTACCTTAATTTCACCCGCAGGGACACGCGTCGAATTACTCAACCAAGCACCATCGGCCATCAATGGTTTTGATGACTATTGGGTGCTGGCACATGATGCCATATTGGGCTCTTTACAAGGCGAAGCCTTAAGCGGCTACTGGCGTTTGGAAGTAGTTGACTACAACCCGGGAAATTCCGGCACCTTGATTGAATGGGGGGTAGGTCGCCTAGCGGGCTATCAATGCCCTCAACCTGTGGCCAACGCACTTTCACCTGAAACAGGTGGCGGTTCGACTTCACTGCTCTTATTACTTCCTCTCGCGGCATTCGCCATAAGACGACGTAATTTGTTGGCTATTTTTTCACTTAAACTGAAGAACACATAACTATGCACTTAAGACTTTCAACACTTTCGCTGGCACTTTTACTGGCTGGTTGTGGTGGCGGTGGAAGTGGAGATGTAGCTAATACATCTTTACCCAGCCATAAAATTAGCGGGCAAATTCAAGCGCAAAACGTCGCACTTGATGCCACTGTCTGCATTGATTCTAACCAAAACTTTGCCTGTGATGTGGGCGAAATCAGCACGCAAGCCGATAGCCAAGGGCGCTACACCCTCACGAGTGACAGCACTCAAATCTACCGTTTTCCTATTGTGGCTGACGTTTCTACTGGCATTAGTGTCATGACGAGAAGTCGCCAAACCAGTCAATCATCGGTCTTGGTTGCGCCCGCATTGGGCAAAAGCAGTGGCAATATCCTCAACGGTGTGAGTTCTATTTTTGCCGGCATTATGCTGGATGGAAATACGGAGAAAGAAGCGAATCGCTTGCTTGCCGAGCAGCTTTTGCAATTAGGCGTTGAAGTGAATGGTGATATTTCACAAAACTTTAGCCACACAGCATTGGCAATATTGGATGCCAATGCTGTCGTGTTGCTCCAAAAAGCGAAAGCAAGTGAACGAATTGATTTGCTGGCAACGCTTGGGCAAACCATGGCAAAAAATACACCACTGATTGCCTCTGAGATCGTTTCTGGCGAAAAGATGACCGAATATGCTAATACATTGATGGCGCAAGTATCGGAAGAGCGACCTCTGCAAGACACGGGCATTATTCAGTTCTATTCCGATCAAGGTGCACAAGCGCGGGCTGATGCTGATTATCCCGGTCAAGATGCTGAATATGGCCTAGATATTACCGCCAAAAATGGCGTGACGGGTAAGAGCTTTGCGTTCATCAAATTAGATGCGGCTGGCAATGAACTTGAGGCAGAAGCGAGCGATTGGTCATGCGTTAAAGATGTTTACAGTGGACTTATTTGGGAAGTGAAGTCAGAAGATGCCGCGTCTTTGAACTATAAAGAACGGTTGTTTGCATTAGAAATTGCCGACAAGTTTATCCCTTTTGCAAAAGATGTGACGGCTGCTTCCTGTCAGGTGGCAGGTGATACTATTTGCACTACGCAAGATTACATCAATCGTATCAATCAAGATAAATTGTGTGGGTTACAAACGTGGCGTTTACCGACCAACAGCGAGCAATACATGATGCTCGATTTAGGCGAATTGGGTGACGATGCGGTTGGTTTCAACCGGGACTATTTCCCGCATCAGCCGCAGAACACCGAATTTTTTGATGGGCATACGTGGACTTCTGGCATTGCTTATCTCAATACCTCTCAATTTCAAAGCGATGGTTCGATGCAATATCTTTACACGGCGCTGTCTGGTGCAACCAAAGGGGAACGTAGCCCAATTGAACTCTACTCCAGCAGTACGGCGGCGGACAATGACCCGTCTTATGTCTCGCCCATTCGAGTTGTTGCAACCAAGGAGAACAATCAATGAAATCTCATTTAATCGCGGCTTCTTGCTTGATCTTTTCTGCTGTCGGCGTTGCCCAAGAGTGTTCTCCTGATATGACGAAAAGTGCACCCAACACGCGCTATGTCTACAGCGAGCAGGGGACGATCAAAGATAAGCTCACTGGCTTAACGTGGATGCGTTGCCAAGTTGGTAAAACATGGAACGCCGCCACGGAGCAGTGTGATGGCGAAGCTACCGGGTTTCGTTGGCAAAGTGCTTTGCAAGAAGTGGCGGCAATCAACCATCCTCAAAGCCGACATGCATTGCACCAATTTGCCAGCCAAGCTGAATGGCGATTGCCGAATATTAAAGAGTTAGTGTCATTGACTGAAATGGCGTGTTTTGGCCCAGCGATGAATAGCAGAGCATTTGCCCAAGGCTTTAAGTATGAGACAGGCAATATCTTGTCGTATTTATGGAGCCAATCACCCCATTTAGCGAGTGGTCAGGTGTGGTCTTTTGATTCCGTCAATGGCGAAATTTACCACTACGCACCGAATTTTGAATTTGGTGTTTTGCTGGTGGCTGAAGAATAAGTGTTATGAAATGACGCCACTTACGCTGTCAGGGAAACGATCAGTCATGTCATGTTGACATGACGATCGGTGTTTTGTTTCACTTCAGCAGCACCTAAGATTTGATCCATAGTTGTTGAGATAGGGCAGATGGAGAATTCAAACAGCTTCCAAATAAGGAAGCTGTTTGAATAAGTAAACAGGCTGTTTACTCGGTTAGTTCAAGAAAATAGCCAGTTGTGATAGCGCTCCAGCGCGAAGCACACCATCGGCCGTATCTTGTGGTGCGAGAAAGGTTGTGTGTGTACCACTGTCCATTTTTACGAAGACTTTAGACGTATTAGTGATTACATCAGAGGGTACTGCGTTGGCTAATCCCAATAGTGTTGCTAGGGGTTCGGTGCCTGCACGTGTATTTGTGACATTGTTAGGCACACTCTCGTCTCCCGCCACTTGCAATAAATAAGTAGGGATTGTCGCGGTTCCACCACTGATTAGGTAACTTGCGTTTGTGTATGGGTCCATAGTATCGAGCAAGGTTTGAGTCGCGTAGGTAAATTGATCCAACTGACTTTGCAGTGCCGCTTTGTCTGAGGCAGAGGCTGTGTTTTCAAACGTGGTGTAGCAAACTTTCTCTGTTAACCCTGGACAGTATTGGTCGGCGAATGCTTTGTATTTGGGGCTCGCACTTAAGGCGAGATTATGTTTAATGAGTGGGCCATAGTTTGCTGAACCCATTAACAAGTTACCGATTTGACCACCTGAGTTTGCAATGGCCATTCCAGAGAATTTATACAGCGCATCACCATTAGCATCACCGATAGTGCGGTTCGCGTTCGCAACAGCGCTTAAGCCGACGATTCCTCCCAATGAGTGGCCTAGGAATTTTGGTGGTGTCATCGCGGTATTGGCTGCGGTTGCTAATTGAGAACCAACAAACAACCCTGCACTTTGTGAGTAAGTAATGGCCGCACGCAGCCCCATGATATCTAAGATACTCTGACGCGTGTTGTCACGAGCGACCGCCAAGTTGTTCAAGTTGAGGTACGCTAGAATATCGGCATTAGCTGAGCGCTGTGCATCTAAACTGCGAGCACCATGCAGTGGTTGATCAATGGCAATCACGGCGATACCAGCATGGGCTAAATGTGCGGCTGTGAAGTACGCATCTTCTTTAACAGAAGTTATACCGTGTTGGTAAATCACGATCGGCCCGTTTGCTCCTGCGTCAGGAGTAAACAGTAAAAAATCAACGTTTTCTAAGGATTTCACCTTAGGTACAGGGCTATAGCGTGTAATGATGCGCTGAGGATCGAGTGGGCTGCCATCAGACTTTGTGAGGGTCAAGCCCACTAGTTTAAGCTGTTCACTTGGGCTAGTTGCTAGTTGAGTCACGTCGATATTGTTAGCAATGAGCTGATTGGCGATGGTGGCTTTTTCATTGTCATCTGCCAAAGCATTTTTAATCAAGGCTAAACTTGGCATTGCTGATTCAAACGGCTGTGAGTTCCAGTTGCTTCCTTTCTCTAAATAATAGGGGAGCTTAACCGTTCCAGTCGTGACATTAACGTTATAACTGCTGGTTGTGTATTCATTTTCAATAAACGCTTTAGCGGTTGTTTTTTCTGCGCCAATGTAAGTTTGAAAATTTGCATCGTTATTAAGTGCGGTTACAAAATCGGTTGTAGCACCAAAGCTCATGGTGTAAGCGGCGCTCAAATTAAGGTTGTTTGGGTTCGCACCTTGCTTCCAAATGTTGCCAATATCTGTCGTTGCAAGGCCTGCGGCGGTGGCGCCTTTCACACTGTAAAGTGTTTGACCAACAGATTGAGTACTAAACCACGTTGAATAAATAATCTTGGTTTGATCCACCCCTGCCAAAGCGAAAATGCTTTCCACGCCTTGGGTCACTTTTTGTAATGCTCCTAGCTTATCATCGGTATAGATTTTCACTTTGGACTTCAACGCGGCGTAGCTGCTGGATGTGCCTGCAATATTGCCATTTACATCGGTAATCTCATCTGTCACGGCTAAAATATATTCACTGGCAGGGTTGAGCGCTTTGTTTGGCACGATCGCAATTTTATCGCTGCTGGCACTGGCGATGGCAGCAAAGTCGGTGTTCAATGTCAGCACCTTTTTAACCGTTGGGCTGCCAATCATACTGTCGGTCAGCTCAATTAAATAAATACCGTTAGAGATAAGACCGTCAGCCAATCCTACGCCTTCAAAGTCTAGAAACAGTGGCATTGATGTTGACCAACCATCCATGGTGCCCATAGCGGCGACTGGATTGGTTAAGGCGTCATCACCCTTGGTTGGAATTTCTAACGTGCCGTCTTTGGCATTCATGAGTGCAAAAGAGGGTAGTGGTACGTTTGCGTTTGCGCCGCTGAGCGTAAATTTTATGCTGGTGTCGCGTTTTAACGCGTCTTGAATGTAGGCTTCGTAAGTGGGTGTTGTGCTTGCTCCCGAACTGTTCGTTTCATCACCACAACCGACTAACCATAACGCAGAGCAGAGCAGCGATATTTTGAATGTTGTTTTAAGCATGACTTATCCCTGAGTTTAGTTGAATGTGTAGTTAAGTTGAATAGCGCTAAGGTAAGCAGTCCCTTGCGATTCAAACGTCAATGTTTCATTGAGTTTGTTGGTTTCGGTAAACGTGCCGCTTTTACTTTTCACCAGTGCAAAACCCGCATCAATGGATAGCGAGTCGCTGATCACGTAGCTCACGCCTGCTGAATACCAATAACGGTCGCTATCTGGAATACTCAATGTGGCTTCGCCCGCTTGTTCATCAAAAGCAAAACCGGCGCGTAGTGTCCAAGTCGAGTTTAATTGATAAGTTGAACCCAATGACCAACGGCCACTGTCTTCATACTTTTCAGATTTATAAAAACACTCTCCGTTGGTACATTGTGATGACGTTGCTTTTAACTCTTTGAATGAACTCCAGTCGGTACGTTGGTACCCGTAATGCAACGCCACGCTATCAGTGAGTTGGTGAAATGCGGAAACTTCCCACATCGCAGGTAGCGTGATTTTTAAACGTCCTTCAACAACAGCGTTTGTTGCAACACCTGAGCTATAGCTTGAAAACTCACCATCATCAAAATCCAGATCAACAGCAGAGCGGTAAGCAAAACCGACACGGTGGTTTTGGTTGAACTCATATAAGCTACCTATGTTCCAGCCCAAAGCCACGGTTTCGCCAGTCATTCCGACTAGGTTGTCAGAGGCAGAGCCGCCAGTAAATACGGCTAAAGCACCTTTATGTCGTGTCAGTTTTGCTTCGGCATAGACGAGGTTAATACCCGCAGCGAGACTAAGCTGTTCGTTAACACGGTAGGCAATATTCGGGTTTAAATTGACAGAAAGAAGAGAAGTATCGCCTGCAAGATCGCCTGCATAAATATCATTAGGGTAGTCTGTAGCTACGCCGTAAGTAGTGAATATTCCCATCCCCCAAGCCCATTTTTCATTGATTGGACTGACGTAGTAAGCCGCGGGAACGACTTGCAGTGGCGCAACATCGTTCATTTTCTGTTGGTTTTTCACATCATATACATCAACCTCTGGGTCAACGATGGACAGTGCACCAGAAAACTGCGTCGTATCAAACCGTGTCATGGCTGCGGGGTTGTGTGCAATCACACTCGCGTTATCGGCCACCGCTCCTTCACCAGAGAAAGCACGTCCTAGCCCTGAGGCTGAATGCTCTGCCACTTGGAAGCCTGCAGAGTGAACATTAAACGCTGTCAATATTGATAGCGCGAGTAGCGTGCGGGGTTTGATGATCATTCTCGACCTCCTAAGGCCTTGTTATGGTAATGGCATTGCAATGCGAGATGTTAATTTTGTGTTGTTGATATGTCAAAGAAAATGATGTCTTTATTTCAATTAGCGGCGAATGATAGTGTGTAAGTATTTGTAAATCAAATGAAAAGTTGACAGTTTTGGTATGACCAGTAGAGTTGTGCTTATTTGGCAGGGTAATTGGTTTAGCTTGTGCTAAAGTTAATTTTTATGCTTCAACACGTTCATAATATTGATGTTTTGGTGGGTGAGTTTAAATTATTTGACCAAAAAATGGTGAAGAAACAGAGGCAGTCACTATGGTGTTTGCAACTACCTCTGTGGTGGGTTTAACGGCCAACAAAAGCAATAACGACACGGTCATTATTTAACGTTCTAGAGAACAGATAGGCATTTTGCTGTTCAATCTCATGATGAATACCTGCGCCAATGGCAGGGTGCGATTGACGAAATTGGCCTAGCGTTTGCCAATGCTTCAGCAGCGCTTGTCGCTCTTCATCCAGTGACCACACCATGTCAGAACGCGTGCCTTGGTGAAAATCATCGGCGTAAGGGCCAACTTGACGTGCGACTTCATCACCGTAGTAAATTTGCACCGCACCCGGTGCGAGAAGCAATGCATTGGCGGCATTACGCTGCATTTCAAAGGAGTTAAAACGGCTAAAAAACAGCTCGGTATCGTGAGAAGAGAGGTAGCTCACGGGGGTAAAATCTGGGTATTTCGCTAGCGTTTGCGCGTAGTCGCGGTACACCATCGCCATTTGGCTTAAGCAGGCTGCGCCTTTATCGACTCTTTTTTGCATATCAAAGTTGATCAGTGCATCAAAGCCATCATCAAAATAGGGGCTGCGGTAAGCTGAATGGCCCCATACTTCGCCCATCATCCAAAAGGGTTGCCCTTGCTGCCCGTTTTGCTCGCGCCAAGCTTCTAAACTGCGTGATGCCACGCTTTTTAAGCGTCGCCATACCTCGCCTTCCACATGTTTTACGGTGTCGACGCGGTAACCATCAATACCAAAGCGTTTTACCCAATCGGTTTGCCACTCAATTAAGTAATCGGCAACGCTATACTGTTCGCGCGCTACCACGCGAGTGCCGGGGTTATTAAGTAGCCACTGCGGCGGTATCACCGCTTGTGTTGATTCAGTGCGAAAATCCGGTAAACCGGCCAGCGTCATCGTGATATCGCTAGAGCCGGGTTTCTGGTAGCCGGGCAACCCAGCGCGAACCCAATCTTTGCCCCACCACTGCGACCAGTTGGCGCTTTGATAATCAATGGATTGATTGTAGCTGTGCCAGTTTTCTTCAGCTTTCGGCATCCAATCAACCCATTTTTGCGGTAAATTTTGGGGATTAACCACCTCAATCTGATCAAATTGCAGGTCAGCCAAGGTGGCGTAGCCGGAATGGTTGAGCACCGCATCGAGCAAGATTTTTATGCCTCGTTTATGCGCTTCAGTGACTAGCGTTTTGAGATCCTCCTCATCACCAAAATTTTGATCGATCTTGGTAAAATCACGCGTCCAGTAACCGTGATAGGCATAAAAAGGGAACGAGCCACTGTCACCACCGCCGACAAAACCGTGCACCTGTTCCACAATCGGCGAAAGCCAAATCGCGTCGGTGCCTAAGCTTTTGATGTAATCGAGTTTGGCAATCACACCTTTTAGGTCGCCACCGTGGAAAGTGCCCACTTCTTCTTTGCCATCTTTTTTACGGCCATAGCTATTGTCGTTACTTGGGTCACCATTGTTGAATCTGTCCACCATCACAAAGTAAATCGTGGCATTGCGGTAGGTAAAGGGTTCGCTGGCGGCATCCGTTGCGGGGGCAAGCAGCACCAATCCACCACTGGTTGGTGACGGCATTAAGGTGACTTGGCTATTTTTCACGCTGAGGATTTGGCCGGTAAATGTCTCTTTTAGTCGTGTGCCATCGGGGAACGTATTGCCCAGTTGTAAGGTCACTTCGCCGCCTTGGTACTGCTCGCACGAAACACTCGGTATCGGCCGTTTAAATTTGCTAGTAGTGGATTTTTTTGCTTGGCGGACAAAGGTTAAGGTCTGCTGCTCGCCGTCATAAGCGAAGGCGTAATCGCCAGTGAAACGTATCGTCAGCGGCAGTTCGGTTTCTTGTCCACAATTGAGGGCGATGGGCGCGTTGAATTTGATGCTCTGCTGAGCTGGCGCGCTGCACTGACCCTCAATCCCTGATACTTTTATTGTGTAGCTTTCTTTGGTCAAGGGAATGACTAAAGGCGTTTTCGCATCCAGCGGAAAGTCGCGGCTAGTCGTGGTGGTCGAAATGGTCAGATTGGGCGCGGCAAACGCAACAGGCGCGGCAGCGCAAAGTGCGAGTGTTAACGTGGAGAATTTCATGCTCTATCCTTGGCCTTCATGGGTTAGGGTGATTCGTTTTTGCGTTATCGTCAGTCGCTGTAGGGCGAGGTGCTTCATCGCTAACAATAAAAGCAGAGAGAGAAGTTGACATCATTCTTGTGCCTAAGCCTTAAGAATTTGGCGTTGATCACAAAGCATGGCTTGGGGGCGTAGAAGCGATGAATTTTCCAGCGATATAAATTGTCAACGTGTAGTGAATCTCACAACTTCGGCGCGTAATCTGAACTTATTCGGTAGATTCATTGAGCCGTCATCGAAACCTGCTTAGGATGACGGCAATTAAGTCAAAGGAGACAACCAATGGTTGCTAAAGTAACAATCGCGCCGCAAGGGCCAGATTTTTCAGAGCTAGTACAAGGTTACTGGCGTTTGGCAGATTGGGGCATGACGCCACAACAGCGTTTAACGTTTTTAAAACAGCACATTGAATTGGGCATTAGCACGGTTGACCATGCGGATATTTACGGTAACTACCAGTGCGAGAAACTGTTTGGTGAAGCCTTAGCACTGGAGCCCGCGCTGCGCGAGCAGATCCAAATCGTCACTAAGTGCGACATCAATTTGTGTGGCGAAAAAACGCCGCAGCGTAAGATAAACCACTACGATACCAGTTCTGCGCATATCTATCAGTCGGTCAATAATTCGCTGGAACGACTTGGTGTGAGCGAAATCGATCTGCTGTTGATCCACCGCCCAGATGCCTTGATGGATGCCGATGAAGTCGCCGAAGCGTTTTCTGAACTGCGCAAAGTGGGCAAAGTGAAGCACTTTGGTGTATCTAACTTCAGCCCGCGCCAGTTTGAACTGCTGCAATCTCGCCTAGGTAAACCGTTAGTGACCAACCAAGTGGAGATGAACCCGCTCAATTTCGATGTGGTGCACGATGGCACTTTGGATCATTTGCAAACGCAGCGCATTCGCCCAATGGCTTGGTCTTGTTTAGCTGGCGGCGAGATTTTTAACGGTCAGACTGAACAAGCCCAACGTGTGCGCAGTGAGCTAGAAGCGATCGCCCAAGAGATCGGCGCAGACAGTATTGATCAGGTTATTTACGCTTGGGTATTGCGTCTGCCTTCTAAGCCGCTGCCGATTATTGGCTCTGGTAAAATTGACCGCGTCAAAGCGGCAATTGCTGCGCTTGATTTAGAGCTGACCCGCGAGCAGTGGTATCGGGTTTGGGTCGCCGCCAAAGGGCATGGCGTGCCATAGAGCGGATGTTTTTTGGAACAGGTGCTTTTTAGAACAGATGCTTTTGAAAACAGATGTTTTTGCCCCGCGATACGCTTTTCGTATTGCTGTTATTTCAGTATTACGATTAGGTATTAATCTCACTCTCCCAACCAGCCCTCAGTGGCTGGTTTTTTTGTCTACTTCCCATTCACGTCATCCAGCCTGCCATTAACGCTGCATAATCCCCCTTTATCGCAAAGTGGCGCATCTGGCCTATTTGCTGCGTAATCTGTCGTTATCAAGCAAATTTCATCACCAACGAATGAAAGGGACCATCATGATGACGACATTTTCTTATTCACGCTCACTTCGCAACCTGCTACTCAGTGTCGGGTTGCTGCTAAGCATCACGGCTGTTCAAGCTAATCCAAGCGACGCTTTAATTATGCAGTACAACCAAGCGGCCGAAGGCGACAGTGACAAAGTGGAGCTTGTGCTTCACCAACTAGAGCAGTTGATTAAACAGCAAGGGGCCAAACCGCTCAGCTTAGCTTATCTGGGCAGTGCACAAACCCTGCAAGGGCGTGATGCATTCATGCCTTGGAATAAGATGAGATACGTCGAAGAAGGCTTGGCCACCATAGACAAAGGCCTGACTTTACTCAGCAATCACCCGCAGCCGCTTGCTGAACAAGAGCGCGTCATGGGGCTGCCGGATAGCTATTTAACGCGCGCGGTTTCGGCCGCGACTTACACCTCACTGCCCGATATGTTCAACCATTTTGAGCGTGGTTATGATTTGTATCTCGACCTTCTTGTTGAACCCGAATTGACTGCACAACCTTTTGCCGCCACTGCTTGGGTTTATCGATACGCCATTCAAGCCGCCCTTCGTGCCAACGACATTCCTCAAGCAGAGCAATGGCTTGCCCAGATGCAAACTCATCAGAAGCAAGGTAAGCAAGTTGACAACCAGCCAGCGGAGCATCCGCAAATCATCCAAGCCAAGGCTTTGATTACAAATGCGTTGATTGAAAACGGATTGACTGAAAAAACGCATGAATTGAAAAGCGAATGAGGGAGGGCAACAAAATGCTACGATTTGAACAGATCAGTAAAACCTATCAATTAGGTATGCAGCCGCTGCTGGCGTTGAGCGCGGTGAATGGCGAAGTCAAACAAGGTGAAATGCTAGCGCTGTGCGGCCCGTCAGGTTCGGGAAAAAGCACTTTGCTCAATATCTTGGGGCTGCTTGATCAAGATTACCAAGGTGACATTGAACTGGCGGGTTACCCTTACCCAACCGATCCAAGAGAGGCGGCGGCGCTGCGGCGCAAAAAATTAGGCTTCGTTTTCCAAAAATTCAACTTAGTTCCGGTGATGACAGCGGCGGAAAATATTGCTTACCCGTTGATGCTAAATGGCTACAGCCTGCGCGATCAGCGTACTTTAACGCGCACTATGCTAGCCAAAGTGGGGTTAGAAACGCTGGCTCACCACCGGCCGGATCACCTTTCAGGCGGTCAGCAACAGCGCGTAGCCATTGCGCGCGCGCTGATCCATAACCCAGAAATGGTGATTGCCGACGAACCTACCGCCAGTTTAGACAGCCATACCGCCAATGTGGTGATCGACATCATGAAAAGCCTTGGACACGAAATGGGCACCACTTTTATTGTGGCTACGCACGACGCGCGCATGGCCAACCGCTGCGACCGAACCTTGCAGCTTGTGGATGGCAAAGTGATTCAGGAGGCGATGAAATGGGCAAGCTGATTTCTATGGAATGGCGTATGGCGGCGCTGAACTTACTGCGTAATCGCCGCCGCAGCCTGCTTTCGGTATTGATCATTGCCATTGCTGTTTTCGCATTGACCAGCGCCGGAGGATTTGGCCTTTACACTTACCAAGCACTACGCGAATCCACTGCGCGCGACACCGGACATTTAACGCTCAGCCAACCGGGCTTTTTTGAGCAAGATGAAGAGTCACCACTGGCTAATGGGATTGCCGACAGTGCGTTGATTGTTGAGCGATTAATCGACGATAAGCGGATACGAGGCATTCAGCCACGCATTGAGTTTAGCGGGTTGGTCTCTAACGGTAGCAAATCGACCATTTTTGTCGGTTCCGGCGTTAACCATAAAGAGTTTGATATGAAAGGGCCATTTTTGGACGTTCGCCAAGGCAAAACCTTGTCCAATATTGACTCACCTCGATTTGATGCGAGTGAACCGGAAGTGATGCTGGCGGTGGATCTCGCCAAAAACTTAAACGTGTCGATTGGCGACTGGATTACTTTACTGACCAGTACCGCTGATGGCGCGCTCAACGCGGTTGATTTCAAAGTGCACGGCATCTATTCCACGGGTGTGCCTGAATTGGATAAACGCCAATTGTATCTGCACATTCAATCGGCCTCTGAGCTGTTAGCTTCGAATAAAGTGAGCACCTTATCGCTGTTTTTGTTTAGTACCGAACAGACAGAAACCATGCGGCATTGGGTTGAAAACAAACTGTCATTAATGAGCCTTCGCCAAGCGATTCAAGTGACGCCTTGGCAGCAGCGCGCGTTTTTTTATCAAAAAGTAAAAGATCTTTACGATCGCATCTTCGGCATCATGGGGTTGGTGAT